>DASRIK010000659.1:0-3174 GCA_035650035.1 Burkholderiales bacterium
GTCGCCGCAAGCCAATGCTGATAATCTGAAGGCGCTAACTCGGTTCTGCTGCTTTGTTCATACTGCCGCCATTCAAGTGAGGAGGAACGGCCATGGGTTTCACCATCAAGCGCGTAGGGCATCTCGTGCTGCGAGCGAAAGACATGCAGCGCTCGCGGCAGTTTTTCGAGCAAGTGCTGGGATTGCCGGCCGTTGCAGAAAACGAACGCGGCATGGTGTTTTTCAGCACGAACGTCAAAGACAACCATCACATGCTGGCGCTCATGCCGGCGAAGGAAGGCGTCGCGATGCCCACGCCGGACCAGGTGGGCATGCAGCATGTCTCCTTCGAGCTCGACAGCTTCGCCGAGCTACAGGAGGCGTGGCGCGTGCTCAAGAAACACGACGTGCCGATAGACCACACCGTCTATCACGGGATCACCAAGAGCATCTACTTCTACGATCCCGACGGGAACCGGCTCGAGCTCTACTGCAACGTGCCGGAAGAGGAATACCGAAAATCGACGCCGCAGCCGTACTCGAGATACAACGCGATCGAGGACGAGCTCGAGGGCAGGACCCCGCAGCGAGAGGGAACCGTCGCGCCGTAGCAACCCTCCCTCTGCGACGCGGGGAGAGTGGTCTGTCCCCCGATTTCAGATCGGCGTGACTTTGACCGCGAGGACCGCGGACTGGCCGCCGTCCACCGCGGCGATGCAGCGCTGGATCGCCGCTTCGAGCGCAGCAGGATCGTCCACCGATTCGCCGTGCGCGCCGAACGCCTGCGCCACCTGCTCGAACCGGCGCTCGGTCCCGAGGCGCGACTGGAAGTCATTCGCCTGCGCGACCACGCCTTTCGGATAGACGCGCAGCGTTGACGCCTTCACCGCGCCCCAGCCGCCGTTGTCGAGCACGACGGTGAAGATCGGCAAGCGGTACTCGCGCGCCACCGAGTACACCGAATCGGGCGTGGAGAAATGGAAGCTGCCGTCACCGACGATCTGCACGACGCGCCGGTTCGGCCGCGCGAGCTTCACCCCGAGCGCCATGCCGCCGCTGAACCCCAAACCGCTGCCGCCGTTGCCGAAGAGCGTCTGCGGCCGCGTGCGCGGAATCTGGTTCAGCACCGACGTGGAATTGCGGATCGCCTCGTTGATCACGATGTCGTCGGCGCCGATCGCCTTCGCGATGGACGCGCACACGTAATCGGGCGAAATTGCGCCGCGCTCTCCCGTGCGTGCGCCCGCCGCCGCAACGGCCTTGTCGCGCTGCTCCCGCTCCGCAGCGAGGCGCTTCATGCGCGCCGCGACCCGCGCGCGGAACGCAGGATCGGCGCGCTCGCGGACGATCTGCAGGACCTGCGCGAGCACTGTCGCGCAATCGGCCTGCACGCGCAGCTCGGCGGGAAAACCCCACATCGGGAAATCCTTCTTGATCGCATCCACATCCACCTGGATCCAGTAGGTGCGCGGGTTCTCTTTCACGAATTGCGGCAGCCACGGCACGTCCACGTCGAGGAGCAGCCCCACGTCGGCGTCCTGCATGCCGTGGCCCGGCTCGAACCCCGCGAAGCACGGCGAATCGCGCGGGATGTTGACGTGGAACGAATGCGATTCGAACACCGCGATGCCGCACTCGCGTGCGAGCGCGTCGAGCGCGGCGGGCGCTTCGGCCTTGCGTCCGAGATAGCTCGTGATCGCGATCGGGTTCTCGGCCGCGATCAGGCGCTCGGCGATCGCCTGTGCCATCGCGGCATCGCAGCCGCGCGCCGCAACCGCGCCGTAGCGCGACTCCGGAAACGAACGCAGCGCGCTCTCGTCCACGGTGTCGGCGAGCGTCTCGCGCGGCAGGGTCAGGTACACCGGACCCGGCGGATCGCTGTCCATCATCGACTGCGCACGCCGCAGAACCTCCTTCGCGACGACGCCCGAGCTCAACGTGTATTCCCACTTCACATAGGGACGCGCGAGGCTCGCGATGTCGTACGGGTCCTGCACGAACTGCACGTAGTTGTCGCGCGAGGCGGGGAGCTCGCCGCGCACCGAAAAAGGCGAACGGCCCGCCATGACGAACACGGGCAGGCGCGACCGGAAAAGGTTATGCAGCGCGTTCCCGGAATTGGCGGTGCCGACGTCCACGTGGACGAGGACGGGCTGCCCGCGCCCGGTGATCGCCGCATAGCCACCGGCCATATGCACCGCGACGTTCTCGTGCGGACAGAGGATCACCTGAAGGTCCGAGCGCCCCTCCTGTCGCCAGCGGGCAAGCGCCTCGACGATGGATACGTGATCGGTGCCGAGGTTGGCGAAGAGATATTCCATGCCCAGCTCGACGAGACCCTGAAGCAGGCAGTGCGCGCCAGTTTGGGTTGCCACGATTCGTCATCCAAGGTCGAATGAACCCAGCGCGTAGCGTATAACATTCACCTCTGCCCGGGAGGCCGGTCATGAATTACACGCTCGCACCGCTCACCGACTACGGCAGCGGCGCCGAAATCCTCGGGCTCGACCTGAGAGAACCCGTGGACGACTCGTGAAATCCTTCGCCAGCCAGACGCCGGCGCGTTGACACCCATCGGCCACAAGCCTACGCTTTTTTCGGGGTAATCCGCTGTTCACCACCACTCTCGGAGGAGGTTGGCATGAGCACGCATCTGAGTCCCGCGCAAATCCATTCCCGGTTGAAGCATCCCGTCATCGACGCCGATGGCCACTGGCTCGAATTCGTTCCCGTATTCAGTGAGCAGATGCGAAAGGCGGTCGGCGACAAAGCCGCCGACGGGTTTCGCGCGGCGATGCACACCACCACCGAAGCGCTCAAGATGACTCAGCAGGTGCGCAACGAGCGCCGCGTGTCGCTGCCGAACTTCTGGAACCGCCAGGCCGAGAATACGCTCGATCGCGCGACCGCGATGATGCCGAAGATGCTGTACGAGCGGCTCGACGAGATCGGCACCGACTTCGCCGTGATCTATCCGACTGCAGGCTTGCGTCTGCCGCGCATCAAGGACGACGAGACGCGCCGCGCCGTCATTCGCGCCTATAACATAGCGTCCGCCGACTATTTCAGTGGTTACGAAGATCGCATGACGCCGGCCGCGATCATTCCGATGCATACGCCCGAAGAAGCGATCGCCGAGCTCGAGTTCGTGACGAAGCAGCTCGGCTCGAAAGTCGGCATGTTCGGCAGCGGCAT
>DASRIK010000660.1:0-2705 GCA_035650035.1 Burkholderiales bacterium
CGATGCGCTCGGCCGCTACGGCTTCCCGCATGGCCATCCGTTCGGGCCCGACCGGCAGGACGCGTTCTGGCGCGAAGCGGAAAACCAGGGTCTGCCGAAGAGAGTAGAGCTGTGCGAGCCGCGCCAGGCGACGCACGCGGAAATCGAGCGCTTTCACAGGCACGAACACGTCGAGCGTGTGCGGGTGTTGTCGATGGAAGGCTACGGCTCGATCGACTACGGCGATACGCCTGCGTATCCCGGCGTTTACGAGGCATCCGCGAATGTCGTCGGTGCAGCGCTCGAGGGCCTCAAAGCTGTTATGTCCGGGGAATGCAGCCGGACGTTCCAGCCGATCGGCGGATTGCATCACGCGCGCCGCGCGGGCGCGGCCGGGTTCTGTGTCTTCAACGACTGCGGCGTCGTCATCGACACGCTGCGCAATGAATACGGCCTGAAGCGCGTCGCCTATGTCGATATCGACGTGCACCACGGAGACGGCCTGTTTTACCCGTACGAAGAAGATGGCGATCTCGTCTACGCGGATATTCATGAAGACGGCCACTATCTCTACCCCGGCACAGGGCACGATTACGAGCGCGGCAAAGGAGCGGGGCAGGGCCTCAAGCTCAATCTGCCGATGCAGCCGGGCTGGGGCGACAACGAATTTTTTGCAGCGTGGGAACGCGTCGAGGAGCATCTCAGGAATCACAAAGCCGACTTCATCGTTTTCCAGTGTGGGGCGGACAGCCTCGCCGGCGATCCGTTGGCGCACCTGCAGTACACGCCCAAGGCGCACGCTCACGCGGCGCGCAGCCTGTGCGCACTCGCGAACGAGTTGTGCGACGGACGGATTATGGGTTTCGGCGGCGGCGGCTACAACCGCGGCAATCTCGCCGCGGCCTGGTGCGCGGTGCTGGACGAGTTCATCAAGGGGTCCGAGCGCTGAAGCTCAGCATCCTCGATCAATCCCCGATCGTCAGCGGACATACGCCGCAGGAGGCGATACGCGAAACGATCCGGCTCGCGCGAGCTGCCGAGAGACTCGGGTATTACCGCTACTGGCTCGCCGAGCACCATGCGATCGCCGCGCTCGCCGATCCCTGTCCGGAGATCCTGGTGACGCGCCTCGCAGCTGAAACGTCCACGCTTCGCGTTGGCACCGGCGGCGTGCTGTTGCCGTACTACAGCCCGTTCAAAGTTGCCGAACAGTTCCGCATGCTCGAAGCGCTCTATCCCGGCCGCATCGACCTCGGGCTCGGCCGTGCGCCTGGCGGCGATCAGATGACGGCGCTCGCGATGGGAGAAGGACGGTACACGGGAGCGGAGCATTTTCCGGAGCAGGTGCAGTTTCTCGTGGCGTACCTGGACGATGCATTGCCGAAAGACCACCCCTTTGCGCGTGTGAAGGCAATGCCGGCCGGCACGACATCGCCGGAGGTTTGGCTGCTCGGGTCATCCGACTACAGCGGCGCGCTTGCCGCCGAGCTGGGACTTCGTTTCGCGTTCGCGCAGTTCATCAGCGCGGACGGCGGGGATGCCGTGATGCGCGAGTACCGGACAGCATTCAAGCCGTCCGCGCGCGAAGCGGCGCCGTATTCGCTCCTGTGCGTTTTCGCGATTTGCGCCGAAACGACTGAGCTCGCGGAACGCCTCGCAAGAACCGTAGATCTGCGGCGGCTCAACATGGATCACGGCGTGAATGCGCCTGTGCCCACGCTCGCGGAAGCGGAGAGCCGCACCTACACAGAGGCGGATCGCCGCCGCATCGCGCACCATCGGCGCCGTGTCGTGCTGGGTACGCCGGACACGGTCCGCGCGACGCTTCTGGAGCTGCAAAGCGCGGCGGAAGCCGACGAGCTCATGGTGATCACGGTCGTGGGTGATTATGACGCGCGGGTGAGGTCGTACGAGCTTTTGGCCGAGGCTTTCGGATTGTGTCAGCCGGCCGATGAACGCCAACGTTAAATCTCTCGTCGGCTTCTTCGCCGATCCGCCAGCCGATCGGTACGCGGAATGTTATTTCTGGAGGGGAGAATGAAACAGTTGATCGCGGCGCTGTGCCTCGCGCTTGCCGTTGCACCGTGCGCCTTCGCTCAGGAGAAGTCCGTCAAGAAAGAGCCGACCGAAAAGCAGAAAGCACAGCACGCCCGCATGAAAGACTGCGCCGCCAAAGCCGGAGATCGCGGGGGCGACGAGCGCAAGAAGTTCATGAGCGAATGTCTATCGAAGTCGTGAAATCCCGCGATGCAGCCTCACTTTTACAGGCCCGTACAGTCCTCGGAATCGGTGCATTCCTTGCATCCCTTCTCGTAATGGATGCCGCCGGCCAGGACCGCTACGCTGCCGGGCGCAAGGAGATGCTCGAGGACATTGCGCGCACGACGCGCGAAACGCGGTCGGAGACCGGCCGGGCCGAGCTCAGCCCGCGTGTGATGGAAGCGGTCGGGCGCGTGCCGCGCCACAGGCTCGTGCCACCGGCCGACCAAGGCAGCGCGTACCGCAACCAGCCACTCGCAATCGGTCTCGGTCAGACCATCTCGCAGCCGTTCATCGTGGCGCTCATGACGGATCTGCTGGACGCGAAGCCGGGCGACAAAATTCTGGAAGTGGGCACGGGGTCTGGATATCAGGCCGCCGTTCTCGCCGAGCTCGGCGCACGCGTCTACACGATCGAGATCCTCGAGCCGCTGGGGCGCGAAGCCGCGGCGCGGCTTGCCGAGCTG
>DASRIK010000661.1:0-7740 GCA_035650035.1 Burkholderiales bacterium
TAACCGGCGCGCCTTTCGGCAAGAAGCTCGAGCTCACGGATCACAACGGGCAGCGCCGTACGCTGGAGGATTTCAAGGGCAAAGTCGTGGCAGTGTTTTTCGGGTTCACGCACTGTCCGGACGCGTGCCCGACGACGCTGCTCGATCTTGCCACGGTCGCGCGGGAACTCGGCCCCGACGCCGAGCGCCTGCAGGTGCTGGTGGTCACGGTGGATCCGGAACGCGACACGCCGGAAGTGATGCGACAGTACGTCGCGTCGTTCAACCCGACGTTTCTGGGGTTGTATGGCACGCGGGAGGAGACGGCGGCCGCAGCGAAGGAATTCAAGGTCTACTTCCAGAAACAGCCGCAGCCCGGCGGCAGCTACACGGTCGATCATTCGGCGGGCACGTTCGTGCTGGACAAGAACGGCCGGCTGCGGCTTTTCGCGCAGTACGGCGCAGGCGCGAAGCCCCTGCTGCACGATATCCGGTTGCTGCTGAAAGAGTGACGAATAGAAGTGACGGAACAACAAAAAACCCGGCCGGAGCCGGGTTTTTTTTGAACTGCCGGAGGCTTAAGCCGCCGATGCGCTGATCGCGCCTTTCATTTTCGAAAGCGCTTTGTTCTCGATCTGCCGTATGCGCTCGGCTGACACGCCGAACTCGCCCGCGAGATCGTGCAGGGTGGCCGACGCCTGCTCGTTCAACCACCGCGCTTCGATGATGCGACGGCTGCGCGGGTCCAGCTGCTCGAGCGCGCGCTCGAGTCCGGCGCTCCGCAGCCGTGCAGTCTGCTCCTGCTCGACCAGGGCACCGGGTTCCGCATCCTCCGCTGCGAGGTAGGAGATCGGCGCATATACGGTGTCTTCGTCTTCATCGCCGCCGGGCTCGAGGGCGATGTCCTGTCCGGAAAGCCGTGTTTCCATTTCCACGACCTCGTCGGTCTTCACGCCGAGCTGCTTTGCGATCGCCTTCACGTCAGCGGAGCCGAGCGCTCCCAGGCCCCGCTTCAGGCTGCGAAGGTTGAAGAACAGTTTGCGCTGCGCTTTGGTCGTGGCGACTTTGACGATGCGCCAGTTCCGGAGGATGAACTCGTGAATCTCGGCCCGGATCCAGTGCACCGCGAACGAGACGAGCCGCACCCCGCGCTCCGGATCGAAGCGCTTCACGGCCTTCATCAGGCCGATGTTGCCTTCCTGGATGAGGTCGGCTTGCGGCAGCCCGTAACCCATGTAGCCGCGGGCGATCGCGACCACCACGCGAAGGTGCGAGACCACCAGCTCACGGGCGGCGTTGAGATCGTTCGAGTCGCGCAACCGACGCGCGAGCGTCGTCTCCTGCTCCTGCGTCAGGATTGGGAAGCTGTTTACCGTCTGGATGTAGCTATCCAGAGTGCCGGCAGCCGGAATGGGTAACGCATAACCAGTCATGGTCTGATTCCCCTTTCGTTGTCTCTAAAGTCTAGCACTCTCGTCGTCAGAGTGCCAGACAGCTCCGAAGGTTCCGTTATTACGGCACACCCGGCCAAAAACCTTTAGGGGCCAGCAGGTTCAGAGTAAGTAGGTGCTTACCTCAGTCCACCTGATACAAGGTGGCGGGAGACCGAAAGCCAAGCTCCGAGCCAGCCGAGAGCGGCCGCAAATGCCAGCAGAGCGGCCGCGTCCCGTAATGGCAACGGCTGCAATGCCCAGGCCGTCCCGTAATGCCTCCCCAGGTCCCCGAGGGCTCCATTGAGGGCCTGCGTCGTCCCCCCTACCAAGCCCCAGGCGGCGAGCCCGCCGAGCAGCCCGAGCAGCGCGCCGTAATACAGAAACGGCCGTCGGATGAAGCGTGGCGTGGCACCGATCAGACTCGCCACTTCGATCTCCTCGCGCTGGGTGAGGATCTGGAGCCGAATGGTATTGAAGGTGACCGCCACCAGTGCAAAGGCGAGGAGTGTCCCGAGAAGCAGGAGGGCGAGACGGCCCAGCCTGATGACCGCGGCGAGCCGCTGTGCCCACTCGGCGTCGAGCTGAACGAAGGCGACTTTCGGCCAGCGGGCGAGGTCCTCGCGAAGCGCGCTCAGGGCCGCCGGTGCAGCGTCCCGCGCGTCGATGATGAACGCGTCAGGCAGCGGGTTCGCGCCGAGCGCGTCGACGATGCTACCCAGGCCGCTCAGCCGATTGACGTCCTCGAGCGCCTGCTCCCGGGGCACGTAGCGCACGCGCGCTACGGCCTTGTGTCTGCTCAGGCGCGCCTCGGTGTCCCTCAACTCCGCACGCGTGGCGCCGAGATCCATGAAGACGGTGAGCTGCGGGTCGGGCGCCGCCGCGCGCCCGGCATCCTGCAGGTTCACGAGTGCGACATAGAGGATGGCCGGCAACGCCAGGGCGATGCCGAGGACCGCCACGTTGAACGCGGTGGCGAGCGGCGACCTGAGGAGCTTGCCGGTAGATGACCCCAGCGCGCGCGTCTGCTGCCTGAGCCACGCTTTCACGCCTGTCCCACGGGCGCCGTGTCGATTCTCCCGGACGCGAGGGTGACCAGCCGCGGACTCAGCCGTTCTGCAAGCTGTGCGTCGTGGGTGGCGATCACGACGGTCGCTCCGACCTGGTTGAACGAGCGGAAAAGCTCGCCGATCTCCGCGGCGTAGGCGGCGTCGAGATTGCCGCTGGGTTCGTCAGCCAGGAGTATCGCCGGTCGATGCACGATCGCCCGCGCGATGCAGAGCCGCTGCTGCTCGCCGCCCGACAACGTGATAGGCATCACCTTCTCGTGTCCGAGGAGACCGACTTTGTCGAGCGCCGCGCGCACGCGGCGGGCGCCTTCGCGCCGGCCATAACCCAGAATGTCGAGCGGAAGCACGACGTTATCGAATACGTTCCGGTCGAACAGAAGCTTGTGATCCTGGAACACGAGACCGAAGTTGCGTCTGAGATAAGGGATCGCGCGCGGCCTGAGGCCACCGACGTCTTCGCCGTTGACGACGACCGAACCGCTCGTCGGTCGTTCGATGCCCGCGATCAGCTTGAGCAGCGTGCTCTTCCCCGCCCCGGAGTGACCCATCAGGAAGACCATCTCGCCTTCACGGATGGTGAGGGAGGCGCTTTTCAGCGCTTCATGGCCGCCGGGATAACGTTTCGTAACGCCGTTCAGCGCGATCATGTATCGCGACAGTACCACGCGTCAGGGCTTTTCGTACTGGGCGTCAGGGCCCGTCGTCGCCCAGCAACGCCGCGATGAAGTCTTCCGCGTCGAACGGTCGTAAATCGTTCAGGCCTTCGCCGACGCCGATGAACCGCAACGGTATCGGCTCGCCGCCGCGCGCTTTCGAGCGCGTGTGCGCAATCGCAGCGATTACGCCGCCTTTCGCGGTCCCGTCGAGCTTGGTCATGACGAGCCCTGTTACGCCGAGCGCATCGTCGAAAGCCTTCACCTGGGCGAGCGCATTCTGGCCGGTGTTCGCGTCGAGCACGAGCAGCACCTCGTGAGGAGCGCCGGGCAGCGCCTTGTCGATCACGCGCTTCACTTTCCTGATCTCTTCCATGAGGTGAAGCTGGGTCGGCAATCGCCCCGCAGTGTCCGCGAGCACGATGTCGATACCGCGCGCGATCGCGGCATTGATCGCGTCGAAAATGACGGCGGCCGCGTCCCCCGATTGCGGCGCGACGACAGTGACGTTGTTGCGTTCGCCCCACGCGATAAGTTGCTCGCGCGCTGCTGCACGAAACGTATCGCCGGCGGCGAGCAGGACTTTCTTGCCCTGCCGACCGTAGTAATGCGCGAGCTTTCCAATCGATGTCGTCTTGCCCGAGCCGTTGACGCCTGCGAGCATGATGACGAAAGGCTTCTTTGCCGAGACATCGAGCGGCCGCTCGATAGGGCGCAGAATCTGGAGAAGCAGGGCCGCGAGCGCCTCGCGCAACTCGCTTGCTTCGGTATAGCCCTCTCTTCGCCCCCGCGCACGTAAATTCTCGATGAGGAACTCGGTCGCCTGCACACCCACGTCGGACGTGAGCAGCACGGTCTCGAGCTCTTCGTAAAAAGCTTCGTCGAGCTTCCGGCCTGCGCCGAAGAGGCCGGAAAGCCGCCCGCCGAGCTGCCGGCGCGTCTTGGTGAGGCCTTGCTTGAGCCTGGAAAACCAGCTCGTCGCCGGGGCCGCGGCGTCGGTGGTCGCCTCGGTCGCCGCTGCCTCAGCAGCCTCGGTCGCCGCTTCCTCCGCAGGGCGCGGCTTGGGCTTCAAGAAACCAAACATATGCTGAGCAGTCTGAAGACACTCTGAAGTGCAGAAGGGAAACGGCCGGCATGGCTTGCAGCAGACCGGCACGCCCGATTGGTTACAATTCTACCCCAACCTCGAATGGCCCCCTCGATCGTGGTGACACTCCATCGCTGCTTACGAATCTTCTTTTGCCGGCTCTTTCTGTGCGCGGCGCTCGTCCCGAATGTGAGCACCGCTGCAGGCGCCATGCCAACGCAAGTGGCCGAGAGCGAGCTCCCGAACGGCATGCGTGTCATGGTGAAGTCGGACCATCGCGCGCCGGTGGTCGTCGTGATGGTGTGGTACAGGGTCGGGAGCATCGACGAACTGAGCGGGACGACCGGTGTCGCGCACGTCCTGGAGCACATGCTGTTCAAGGGCACCAAAGCGGTTCCGGCCGGCGAATTCTCACGCATCATCGCCGAAGCAGGCGGGCGCGATAACGCTTTTACCAGCCGCGACTACACGGGCTATTTCCAGACGCTTCACAAATCGCAGCTCGGACTCGCGCTTCGTCTCGAAGCCGATCGCATGGTGAATGCGTCGCTTTCTCCCGACGAGTTCGCGAAGGAGATCCGCGTCGTCATGGAAGAGCGGCGCTGGCGCACCGACGATCGCCCTCGCGCGCTCGTGTACGAGCAGTTGAACGCCGCCGCGTTCAGAGCTCATCCGTATCGGAATCCGGTGATCGGCTGGATGAGCGACCTCGAAGCGATGCGCGTGGAAGACGCACGCGCTTTCTACGAGCGCTGGTATGCGCCGAACAATGCGACGCTCGTCGTGGTCGGGGACGTCACGCCCGACGAAGTGTACAAGCTCGCAAGGGAGCATTTCGGGCCGCTCCCTCGCAAGACGCTGCCGCCGCGGCGGATTACCGAAGAGCCCGCTCAGCTCGGACCGCAGGACCTGACGGTGCGCGCGCCCGCAGAGCTGCCTTATGTGCTGATGGCTTACAAAGCGCCGGTGCTGCGCGACCCCGACAACGATTGGGAGCCGTATGCGCTGGAAGTGCTCGCGAACGTGCTCGACGGCAACGAAGCCGCGCGGCTCAACCGCACGCTGGTGCGGACCGAGCGCATCGCATCTTCGGCGGGCGCGAGTTACGACGGTATCGCGCGCGGTCCCGGAATGTTCTACCTGAGCGGCACGCCCACGCCAGGCAAGACCGCTCAGGAGGTGCGGGACGCGTTGCGCCGCGAGGTCGACAAGCTGATCGCCCAAGGCGTCATGGAAGACGAATTGCAACGAGTCAAATCGCAAGCCGTCGCAGGGCATGTGTACGAGCGCGATTCGATGTACTACCAGGCTCAGCAGATTGGTGCCCTCGCGATGGCGGGACATTCGCCACGCATCATCGACCTTTTCGTGGAAAAACTGAAAGCGGTTACGGCCGAGCAGGTCGTAGCGGTTGCCAGAAAGTATCTCGTCGACGAGACGTTGACGGTGGCTTATCTGGATCCGCAGCCGCTTTCGGGTAAGCGGCCGGCCGCGCCGCCGCCGGGAGCCCGTCATGCGCAATAACGTACTGCGGTTTGCCGCGTTTGCGCTGTTACTCGTGGGCACGAGCGCAGCGCACGCGCTGCTGCCGATCGAACACTGGCAAACGCAGCGTGGCGCACGCGTGTATTTCGTCCGCAACAGCGATCTTCCGATGCTCGATGCGAGCGTGGATTTCCCGGCGGGCGCGGGATTCGATACGCGCGAGAAATCGGGGATGGCCAATCTCACCGCGCGCATGATGCGACTCGGCGCGGCGGGTCTCGATGAAGACGAGATCGCTCGCCGCATGGCCGACATCGGTGCGCACCTGTCGGGCCGGTTCGATGCCGATCGTGCAGGCGTGGGCATCCGAACGCTGTCGAGCCCGAAAGAACGTCAGCAGGCGCTCGAGATGCTTGCGGCCGTATTGAGCCAGCCCGAGTTTCCGGCGAAAGTGCTGGAACGCGAAAAGATTCGCCTCATCGCCGCGCTGAAGGAAGCGGACACGAAACCCGACACGATCGCAGCCCGCACGTTCAGCCGCATGGTCTATCCGACGCATCCGTACGGACTACGAAGCTCCGGGGAAATCGATACGATCCCCAAACTCACGCGCGAAGACCTTGCGGCTTTCCACCGGTCGCACTTCACCGTCGAGCGCGCCGTGGTGGCATTGATGGGTGACATCACGCGTGAGGAAGCTGCGAAAGTTGCGGAAGCGTTGACGGCAAAACTCCCGTCTGCGCAAGGCGCGGCGGCGCCTTTGCCACCCGTGCCTCCGATCGAGAACGGTGCCGAAGCGTGGGTGAAACATCCCGCGACACAAAGTCACATACTGATCGGCGCGCCGGGCATCCGCCGCGACGACCCCGATTACTTCGCGCTGTTCGTCGGCAACCACGTGCTCGGCGCGGGCGGCTTTACTTCGCGGCTCACGGAGGAAGTGCGGCAGAAGCGCGGGCTCGCATATTCCGCGTACAGCTACTTCACACCCATGCTTCGGGAAGGCCCCTTCGTCGTCGGCATGCAGACACAGGCGTCGCAGGCGCCGGAGGCGCTCGCTGTGGTACGAAAGACCGTCGCGGATTTCATCGCCGAAGGTCCGACGGCGAAAGAGCTCGCGGCCGCAAAGAAAAACATCATCGGCGGTTTTCCCCTGCGCATCGACAGTAACCGCAAGATACACGAGTACCTGGCGGTCATCGGCTTCTATAACCTGCCGCTCACCTACCTGGACGATTTCACGAAGAACGTCGATCGCGTCACCGCCGAGCAGATCAAGGCCGCTTTTCAGAGGCGCATCGATCCGAAGCGCATGGTTACCGTCGTGGTCGGTGCATCCCCGAAGCCCGACTGAAGCGTCGGTTCCTTAATTGAACGAGGTGCGTATCGTCGGCGGAGCGTGGCGGAGCCGCCGCATCCGTTTCGCACCACATGCCAGCCTGCGGCCGACGCCCGATCGTGTACGTGAGACGCTTTTCAACTGGCTGGGACAGGACCTGACCGGCTTCACCTGCCTCGATCTCTTCGCGGGCAGCGGTGCACTCGGTTTCGAAGCTGCCTCGCGCGGCGCGAAGCACGTCGTCATGGTCGAGCGCGACCGCGCGGCATACGCAGCCCTTGAGCGCAATAAGGCCGCACTTGAGGCGGATCAGGTGGAACTCGCTCGAGCCGATGCGCTAGAATTCCTGCGCCGCGACCGTACCGAGTACGACGTCATCTTTCTCGATCCGCCTTTCGGGGCCGGCTACGGTGACCGGCTGCTTCCGTTGTTACCGCCACGCATCGCGCCGCAGGGTCGGATCTATTACGAATCCGGCGGACGTATGGAGTGGCCTCCAGGCTGGGCAGTGCAGAAGGAAGGCCGGGCGGGGCAGGTCGTCTTTCAACTCGTGAAGCGGACATGAGATGAGTCACACGGCGGTGTATCCGGGCACGTTCGATCCCATCACCCTGGGACATGAAGACCTTGCGCGTCGCGCGTCGCGCCTGTTCGACCGGGTGATTCTCGCCGTGGCGGACAGCCGGGCAAAGAAGCC
>DASRIK010000662.1:0-9361 GCA_035650035.1 Burkholderiales bacterium
TTCGGCGTGAATTTCTTCATCACTTCCGCGATGTTCTTCATCTGCGGCGTGTACTTCGGGCTCACGAACGAGCCCACCACGATGTTCTTGAGACCGGTCTCCGAGATCTTGTTCAGCAGCTCGACTTTCGCTTCGATCGGAATGTTGGCATCCTCGATCTGCATGCCTTCGCGCATGGTTTCGTCCGTAAAGACGATCTTCGGATAACCTCGAGCCATGTGAGTGCCTCCTGAGAAGAGCCGTTCAGCCGGTCTGGTGGATTGGGACGATGAGCTCGCGCGCTGCGATGCGAGCAGGGTGCTCGTCGATTGCAGCACGCCCCCGTCACACTGTCAACCTTTTTGTTCGCAGCTGTGCTATCGTTAAAAGTTCTGAAGTGCCCGGCATTCCGCACGTTGGCACGGATCTTCTGCCGAGGCGCGCGACTCCCATACGATCATGCTTCCTGCTGCGCTTGACGATTTGAAAGTGCTTGATCTGAGCCAAGGTCTTGCCGGTCCGCTCTGCGCCAAAATGCTCGGCGACTTCGGCGCCGACGTGCTCAAAGTCGAACCTCCGAAAGGAGACGTCGGCCGCAAGATGCCGCCGTTTTTCGACAACGATCCGCATCGGGAAAAAAGCCTGATCTTCCTGCTCGCCAATTTGAACAAGCGCGGCATCAGGCTCGATTTCGAAAGCGAAACAGGCCGTCAGCTCGTTCGCGAGCTCGCGCGAAAAGCGGACGTGATCGTCGAAAGCTACAAGCCCGGTTATCTCGCGTCGCTCGGACTTGACTACGCCACGCTTTCGCGCGACAACCCGGGGCTGATCATGGTGTCGATCACGCCATTCGGGCAGACGGGCCCGTACAGCCAGTACGAAAGCGAAGAGATCGTCACGTACGGCCTCTCCGGCATCATGAGCATCAGCGGCACCGCTGACCGCGAGCCGCTCAAGCACGGCGGAATGCAGGCGCAGTACGAAGGGGGTTTGAGCGGCTTCGTCGGGGCGCTCGCCGCGCTCTACACGCGCGACCTCACGGGCGAGGGGCAACAGGTCGATCTTTCCCTGCAGGATGTCGTTGCCTCAACGCTCATCATTCACCAGCCTTTCTACAGCTGGGCAGGCGCAGTGCAGGGCCGGCGGCAGCCCGGCGGCTCGAGCTACGGGCAGGTGCAGCGCTGCAAGGACGGCTATTTCGTCTGGCAGACCGGCGGCGGCGCGGAGTGGGAAGACATCGCCGAGTTCTTCGGGCACGAGAAGCTGAAGGAGGAACGCTTTTCGACGGTGCCGGGTCGAACCGTCCATGGCGAGGAGCTCGATCACCTCGTGCTCGAATCCACGAAGGACCGCACGATGAAGGAGCTCTTCACGACCGCGTCCGAGCAGTACCACATGCTCTTCGGTATCGTGCAGGAGCCGAAAGATCTCGCTCAGTGCCCGCATCTCGAGGCGCGCGGTTTCTTCCAGGAAGTGGATCATCCCGTCATCGGCCGCATCAAGGTGCCGTTTCGTATGTGGGGGATGTCGGACAGTGCCGCCACATACCGCAGGCCCGCGCCCTTGCTGGGCCAGCACAACGCTGAAATATACGGAGAGGAACTCGGGCTGGACCCCGCACGTATCGCGACGCTGACAGAGCAAGGCGTTATTTAGCTTTACTGAAAGGAACGCTCATGGATTTCGCATATACACCGGAGCAGGAAGCGCTGAGGCGCGAGGTTCGACAGTTCATCAAGGAGAACGTCACGCCTGATGTCGTCGAAGAGCTCGATCCGCACGCAGGCGCGCACCGCCCGCGCGGGCAGACGCCGAAGACTGCGGCGCTTTACAAGAAAATCTACGACCGCGGCTGGCTCGGCATCGCTTATCCCAAAGAATACGGCGGCCAGGGCGGCGATCGGATCAGTCAATATATCGTCGAGGAGGAGTTCACGCGGGCGGGTGTGCCCGTGAACCTCGGTGGCAGCGGTGCTCCAGCCATTCTGGCAGCCGGTACGGAAGACCAGAAGAAGTACTACATTCCGCGGCTCATCAAACGCGAGGTCTCGTTCTGTCTCGGGTTCACCGAGCCCCACGCCGGTGCGGACCTCGCGAACCTGCGCTGCAGCGCGGTCCGCGACGGCGACCACTTCGTGATCAATGGCCAGAAGATGTACACGACCGGCGCGCATGCCTCGACGCACATCTATCTCATGGCCCGCACGAATAGAGACGTGCCCAAGCACGAAGGTATCTCGATTTTCCTGATCCCGATGGACACACCCGGCATCACGGTGCGTCCGCTCTGGACGATCCAGAACGATCCGATCGCGCCGCCTGACACGACCTATGGCGCCTCACGGACGAACGAAACGTTCTTCGACGACGTGCGCGTGCACGAGTCGTGTCTCCTCGGCGAAGAGAACAAGGGCTGGCGCGTCGGTTCGATGGGTCTCAATCTCGATCGCGTCGGCGCTTCGCGTTACTTGATCTCCGTCCGGCGCGATGAGGACATCGTGAACTGGGTGAAGAACAACAGCTTCAACGGCCATGCGCCCGGCAAAGATCCCGCGGTCCGCGACAAGATCGCCGAGCTCTGGATCGAAGCGCAGGTCTGCCGGCTGATGACGATGCGGAGCATGTCGATCGTCGAGCGCGGGGGCAACTTCACGTACGAAGGGTCTGCCGAAAAAGTCTGGGCGCCCGAGCACGGTGTGCGGGTCACCGAAGCGATCACGCAAATGCTTGGACCCTATGCGACATTGCTCAACGGTTCTCCCCACGCAATCGAATCGGGCGTGTTTGCGCACAACGTCATGGGTTCGTTCCAGTCGGGCATCAATCACGGCAGCGTGCAGGTCATGCGCGACCAGGTGGCGCGACGTGGGCTGGGCCTGCCGTCGGCGCGCAGATCGAAGAAAGCGGAGGGTAAATAATGGACGTATTGCTGAACGATGACGAACGCGCGGTTGCGGAAAGCGCGCGTGAATTCCTGGAAGGCGAGTGCCCGCCGAGCCTCGTGCGGGCGATGGAAAAGGACCCGCTCGGTTACCCGCCTGAGCTTTGGAAGAAAGTAGCGGAGCTCGGATGGCAGGGCATGTGCCTGCCCGAACAAGTGGGCGGCTCGGACATGCCGCTCGTGTACCTGGGCCTAGTGCTTCGCGAAGCCGGTCGCGCGCTCGCACCGCTACCGCTTCATAGCACCGCGGTCGCATCACTCACGATCGCGCGCGATGGCTCCGATGCACAGAAGCACCAGTACCTTCCTGCCGTCGTGGAGGGCAAATCGGTTCTCACGTGGGCGTTCACCGAGAAGGACCCGCGCTACATCCCCGACGCGATCCACATGAGCGCGCGTGCGGATGGCAACGACTTCGTGCTCGATGGGACGAAGCTCTTCGTCGACAACTTCGAGGCCGCGAGCCACTGCCTCGTCGTCGCGAGAACAGGTTCGGACAAAGGCGAGAAAGGCATCACGCTTTTCATCGTCGATACGAAAGCGAATGGAATCGGCCACACGCCGCTCGTCACGCTCGCGAAGGATCGTCAAAGCGAAGTGACGTTCAAGGGCGTGCGCATTCCCAAGGCGAACGTGATCGGACCTGTCGGCGAAGGGTGGCCGGTCGTGCGAGCGATGGTCGACCGCGGCACGGCACTCATCTGCGCTCAGATGATCGGCGCGACGCGCAAGGACATCGAGATGGCGTTCGAATACGCGAAGTTCCGCGAAGCGTTCGGCCAACCGATCGGCGCGTTCCAGTCGGTGCAGCACATGTGCGCCGACATGCAGATCTGGGCCGACGGCGGCGAGCTGCTGACGTTCGAAGCGCTCTGGAAAATGGACCAGGGGCTGCCCGCGTCAGTGGAAGTGTCGCAGGCGAAAGCGTTCTGCAATGAGAAATGCGAAGCGGCGGTGCGCAATTCCCAGACGATCCACGGCGGGATCGGCTTCATGATGGAGTTCGACCTGCACCTGTGGTTCCGGCGCGTGTCATCGTGGACGATGCGGCTGGGCACGAGCTTCGAGCACCGCGCACGCATCGCGCATGCGCTGATCGACATGCCTGGTGAGGTGATCCTCGGCCGTCCGGTGCCTGCGGTGGCCGAAGAGGAAGCGGCGCCGACGGCCAAGTCGCGCGCAGTATCTGAAGCCACTGCTTAACCAAAGGAGTTGTTTGATGGCGACATGCCCGGTCTGTCAGAAATCAGTGGACGAAGCTGCTGCAAAAGCGCAGTCGGGGATGACTCCCGGCGGCGCGAAAGAAGTGGACCCGAAAGCCGGAACGCGGCAGTTTCATGACGGCAAGTGGTACTACTTCGATACGATCGAGTGCCGGAATCGGTTCAGCCAACGTCCCGATAACTACGTAAAGCAGTGACGTAACAAACGGCAGAGCACGACGGCCCGTCAAGAGGCCGCGGCTCTGCCGAGCTTCGAGGCGCAGGGTGAGCCGTAGCCAACGCTCACCGTCGAAGGAGGAGAGAGGACATGGGCACCTACCTTGTCAGGCGGACGATGCTGCTCGTCGTCACGGTGCTCGGCGTCTCGATCATCATTTTCGCGCTGATGCGCGTCGTTCCCGGGAACATCGCGGACATCCTGTTCGAGAACTCGGGATACATCGACGCGCAGCAGAAAGCGAAAATCGAAGCCGAGCTGGGGCTCGACAAACCGCTTCCCGAGCAGTACTTCAAGTGGATCGGCGGCCTTTTCGAAGGCGATCTCGGCTATTCCTACATGAGCGAGCGGCCGGCGATTTCCGAGATCGCCCCGCGGCTGCCCGTTACGCTCAAGCTCGCGGCGCTGACGCTCTTCTTCACGATCGCATTCGGGATCCCGCTCGGCGTCTGGAGCGCGGTCAAACAGAACGGGCTCGTCGACAATACGCTTCGGGTCGTCACGCTGAGCGCGCTCTCGCTGCCTTCGTTCTGGTGCGGACTGCTCGTGCTCATGTTCGCGGTGCATGTCTTCGGCACGATCCCCATCTATGCCGACCAGCCGAGCAGCCTCTGGCATGAGCTTCGGTTGCTGAGCATCCCGGCGCTCGTGGTGGGATTTCGGAGCTCGGCGCTCATCGTGCGGCTCACCCGGTCATCGATGCTCGAGGTGCTGCGTCAGGACTATATCCGCACGGCGCGCGCGAAAGGGGCTTCGGAGAAGCTCATCAATTACCACCATGCGCTGAAGAATGCCGTCCTCCCGGTGATCACGCTTCTCGGCATCGAGGCGGCGCAGCTGATCGGCGGCCTGGTGGTCATCGAGACGGTGTTCAACATCCCGGGGCTCGGTCGCTATCTCGTGGATGCGATCAAGTGGCGCGACTATCCGATCGTTCAGAACCTCGTGCTCTTCAGCGCGTTCGCGGTCGTCATCATGAATTTCATCGTCGACATGCTGTACGCGGTCATCGATCCGCGCATCAAGTATTCGGACTAGGCGGCGGGACGGGAGAACCGGAATGAACGCACCTGCAGACAACACCTCCGTTGCCGCTGTCGCCGCGACCGAGGGCGTCGACCTGCGGCTTTCCACCGAAGAGTTCCACGCGGACCTGGAACGGGCGGGCGCGCACGTCAAGTCGAAGTGGGGGATGGCGTGGTTTCTCGCGAAACGCTACCCGCTGGGCGCAGTGGGTCTGGCCGTCGTGGTGATTTTCGTGCTGGTCGCGGCGTTCGCGCCTTATATCACGCGGCATGACCCGCTTGCGACGAATCCCCGCATATCACTAGGCGTCCCGACCGCGGCGCATCCAATGGGCACCGACTTCATGGGACGCGATCTTTACAGCCGTGTGGTGTATGGGGCGCGCACCTCGCTCGCGGTGGCGTTCGGCGCGACGGCCCTCGGCGTGTTCCTGGGGGTGTTGATCGGTCTCGCGTGCGGCTTCCTCGGCGGGACGGTGGACCTCACGATTCAGCGCTTCATCGACATGTTGCAGTCGCTGCCGACGTTGATACTCGCGATGGCGATGGCAGCGGCCCTCGGGCCGTCGCTCACGAACACGATCATCGCGATCGCGATTCCGAAGCTGCCGAGCATCGCACGCGTGATTCGCGCGAATACGCTTTCGTTGCGCGAAATGCCGTTCGTGGAGGCGGCGAGGGCGATGGGCATGAGCGAAATGCGCATCGCGATCCGGCACATCCTGCCGAATACGCTCGCTCCGCTGATCGTGCTCGCAACGGCGGGACTCGGCAGCGCGATTCTGGTCGAGGCGTCGCTCTCATTCCTTGGACTGGGGGTTCCGGAGCCGCATCCGTCGTGGGGCCGCATGCTTTCCGAGTCGGCAGCCGAATACGTGCGTACCGCGCCGTGGCTCGTGATCTTCCCGGGGCTTGCGATCACTTTTGCGGTGTTCGGGACGAACCTGCTAGGCGACGCTCTGCGCGACCTGCTCGATCCGCGGCAGCGCACGACGAACTGAGGCCATGATGAACACTGTAGTCTCGGAGCGCGAAACCATCAGCAAGCCCAACGCACTGCAACGCACAGCGGCGCCGAGCGTCCTGGAAGTCGAAGGCCTCAAAACCTACTTCTTCGTCCGTCAGGGCATCGTCAAAGCCGTCGATGACGTGTCCTTCTCGCTCAAAGCCGGAGAGAAGCTCGCGATCGTCGGCGAGTCCGGCTGCGGCAAGAGCATGACGGCGCTTTCGATCCTGCGGCTCGTTCCGGACCCGCCTGGGCGCATTGTCGCGGGCAGCGTCCGGCTCGATGGAAAGGACCTGCTGAAGCTCCCGGAAAGCGAGATGCGCAAGGTGCGCGGCAATCAGATCTCGATGATCTTCCAGGAGCCGATGACCTCGCTCAACCCGGTGCTGTCGATCGGGAACCAGATCGGCGAAGCGCTGATGCTTCACCAGCACCTGTCGCGGGGCGATGCTTTCGATAAAGCCGTCGAGCTGCTCAAGCTCGTGAAAATTCCGGAGCCGGCACGACGGGCGCGCGAGTATCCGCATCAGCTCTCCGGCGGCATGCGGCAACGCGCGATGACTGCGATGGCGCTCGCGTGCAATCCGAAAGTGCTGCTCGCCGACGAGCCGACCACTGCGCTCGACGTGACGATCCAGGCGCAGATCCTCGATCTCATTCTCGAGTTGCAGGAGCGCCTCGGCACGGCCGTCGTTCTGATCACGCACGATCTCGGCGTGGTTGCGGAGACGGCGCAGCGCGTGATCGTGATGTACGGAGGCAAGAAGGTCGAAGAAGCCCTGGTTGATGACCTTTTCGAGCAGCCGCGGCATCCGTATACGCAGGGCCTGCTTGCAGCCATACCGCGGCTCGACGCGTTGTCGGGGGAGCAGCAGGCCGGGCGCCTGAAAGAAATCCCCGGCATGGTGCCCGCGCTCGTGAACCTTCCGAAAGGGTGCACGTTCGCGCCGCGCTGTTCTTTCGCGACAGAAATCTGCCGCAGCGAATTTCCGCCGTACGAAGCGAAGGCGCCGGGGCATCTGGCCGCGTGCTGGCACTCCGAGAAAGTCGAGGGAGCCGCGCATGCCTGAGGCCGTGATGAGCGTGGAGGGGGCGAGGGCGCCCGCGCCTGTTCTCGACGTTCGGGACCTGAAGAAACACTTTCCGGTTCGCAAAGGTATCCTGCGCAAGACCGTCGGCCACGTGTATGCCGTCGACGGCGTAACGTTCTCGATCGCGCCTGGCGAAACGCTCGGGCTCGTGGGCGAAAGCGGATGCGGGAAATCGACGGTTGCCCGTGCGGTGCTGCGTCTCGTCGAGCCGACGGCCGGCGAAGTGCGCATTCTCGGGCGCGACATCCTGCCGCTCACCAAGTCGGAGATGCGCCCATATCGGCGGCAGGCGCAGATCATCTTCCAGGACCCGTTCTCGTCGCTGAATCCCCGCATGCCCGCGGGAGAGATCGTGGGGGAGCCGCTCCGCGTTCACGGTATTGGCGGTAAGAAGGAACGGCGCGAGAAAGTCGCCGCGCTGTTCGAGCGCGTCGGGCTTCGCCCTTCGCAGATGGAGAGCCTGCCCCACCAGTTTTCGGGCGGGCAGCGGCAGCGGATCGGCATCGCGCGAGCCCTTGCGCTCGACCCGCAGCTCATCGTGGGTGACGAGCCGGTCTCCGCGCTCGACGTATCCATTCAGGCGCAGGTCATCAATCTCATGATGGACCTGCAGCAGGAGAAGAACCTTTCGTATCTCTTCATTGCGCACGATCTCGCGGTGGTCGAGCACATCAGCCATCGCGTCGCCGTGATGTATCTCGGGCGCATCGTGGAGCTCGCGGACAAGCGCGCGCTCTTCGCGAACCCGCAGCATCCCTATACCGAGGCGCTGCTTTCAGCGGTACCCGTGCCGAACCCGCGGCTCAAGCGCAAGAAACGCGTCCTGCAGGGCGACGTGCCAAGCCCGATCAATCCGCCATCGGGTTGCCATTTCCACACGCGCTGTCCATACGCGATGGAGCGCTGCAGAGTCGAAACGCCACCGCTCGTGGAGATCGCGCGGCGGCACTGGGCGGCGTGTCATTTGCGCGAGCCCCAGGCGTCCAGCGCACCCGTTTCGACCGCCGCATGACGCGCCTTTTCAGCGGGTCCACGCTGCTGCAGGTAGTGATTGTTTCAAGCGCGCTGCTTGTCGGCGCTCAGGCTGCATACGCCCAAAGCTATCCGGCACGGCCGATACGCATCATCTGTCCGTACGTGGCGGGCGGCGGCTCGGATTTCGTGGCGCGGACGATTGCCCAGAAACTTACGGAGACGATCGGCCAGAGCGTCGTCGTCGATAACCGTCCGGGCGGCGGAACGAACATCGGCGCGGAGCTCGTCGCGCGCGCTACGCCGGACGGCTACACGATCTTCCTCGGCGGCACGCCCACGACGGTCAACGTGACCCTCTACAAGAAGCTGCCGTTCGACGTGATCGCCGACTTCGCGCCGATCACTCTGACGACAACGGCTCCTAACCTGCTCGTCGTCCACCCGTCATTGCCCGTGCGCACGGTGAATGAGCTCATCGCGCTGGCGAAGTCGCGTCCGGGGCAGCTTACATACGGCTCGGCCGGCATCGCGAGCTCGAACCATCTGTCGGGCGCGCTATTCAAGACCATGGCCGGCGTCGACATCGTGCATGTGCCCTATAAAGGAGGCGGGGCCGCCGTCACCGATCTGCTCGCGGGCAACATCTCCATGTATTTCAGTACGACGCCGAGCTCGATGCCTCACGTGCGCACAGGAAGATTGCGGGCGCTTGCGGTCACGAGCGCAAAGCGATCTGACATCGTGCCCAACATCCCGACGATGGCGGAAGCCGCGCTCCCAGGTTTCGAAATGAGCGCCTGGCACGCGCTGTTGGCACCTGGAGCGACGCCCGCCCCAGTCGTGAAGCGGCTTGCGGATGAAGTCGTGCGCGCGCTGCGTCAGCCCGACGTGAAGGAAAGACTTG
>DASRIK010000663.1:0-4331 GCA_035650035.1 Burkholderiales bacterium
GGACCGGGTTTCGCTCGAAGATCACGTGCTTGCGAAGCGGGCAAAGGACATGGGTAGCGCGGCCGTCATGCTCGCGCTCATCAATGTCCCCACGGTGTGGTTCCTCGTGCTTGTATAATCGCGCGCTCCATGAGCACACTCATCTGCGGTTCGATCGCGTACGACACCATCATGGTGTTCCGCGATCGCTTCCAGAATCACATCCTTCCTGACAAGCTGCACATCCTCAACGTCGCTTTTCTCGTGCCGGACATGCGGCGCGAGTTCGGCGGATGCGCGGGCAATATCGCGTACAGCCTCCGCATGCTCGGCGGCGATCCGCTCATCATGGCGACGGTCGGGGATGATCACGCGCCGTATTCCGAGCGGCTCGAGAAGCTCGGCCTGACGCAGCGCCACGTGCGCAGGGTTTCGGGCACTTACACTGCGCAGGCGTTCATTACGACGGACATCGACGATAACCAGATCACCGCCTTCCACCCCGGCGCGATGAATCATTCCCACGAGAACCGCGTGACGGACGCCTTGCGGAACGCGGGCGACAGCGGTGGCCGGAATCACGGCGTAACACACGGTATCGTGGCACCCGACGGGCGCGAAGGGATGCTGCAGCATGCGCGCGAGTTTCACGAAAGCGGCGTCCCTTTCATATTCGATCCGGGGCAGGGCTTGCCCATGTTCAGCGGAGAAGAGCTTTTCGACTTCGTGCGGAAGGCCGATTACGTGACGGTCAACGATTACGAAGCGGAAATGCTGCAGGAGCGGACCGGCGAAACCATCGAATCGCTGGCGAAACTTGTGCAGGCGTTCGTGGTCACATTGGGGGCCCGCGGTGCCGTGGTTTATACCGAACGGGGGCAGATCGACATCCCGAGCGTCAAAGCAGCCGCGATCGTGGATCCGACCGGGTGCGGCGACGCTTTCCGGGCAGGCCTTTTGTATGGGCTCGCTGCGGGCATGGACTGGCCGACCACAGGGCGGCTTGCGTCGCTGCTCGGCTCGATGAAAATCGCTCACCGCGGGGGTCAGAACCACAACTATTCGCGCGACGAGATCGGTGAGCGCTATTACGCGAGCTTCGGGACGCGCATCTGGTAACGGAGATACGAACATGAGATATGCGACGACTGTCATGGCCGCAGCAGCGTTTGCGGCGGTTCTCACGGGCTGCGCGACGCCGGGTCTCGGCGGCGGGAGCTACAGCCGCGAGCAGGCGCGGCGCGAACAGACAGTGCGCGTGGGCGTCGTCGAGAGCGTTCGCGAAGTGAAGCTCGAAGGCACGCGCAGCGGCATCGGCCCGGGCGCTGGCGCGGTCGCAGGCGGCGTGGCGGGCAGCACCGTCGGCCACGGACGTGGCTCCGCGGTAGCTGCCATTGCCGGCGCGGTTGTCGGCGGTATCGCCGGACAGGCGGCCGAGCAGGGCCTTACCGCGAAGCGTGGTGTCGAAGTCACCGTCAAGCTCGACAGCGGCCAGATGCTCGCGATCGTTCAGGAAGCGGATGAGACGTTCCGTCCGGGAGACCGCGTGCGCATACTTTCCGACGGCGCGACGTCGCGCGTCACGCGTTAGTTCGCATGATCGCCGCGATGAACGCGGCGCAGTCTCTCAGAAGATGGGCGCGAGTTGCGAGGCTCGCGCTCCATCTCGCCCGCGGCCTCACCATAGCCGCGCTGTTTTTTCCGCTGCAGAGCGCCAGGCATCGCAAGTTCGAGATCGAGCGCTGGTCCCGCCAGCTCCTGAAGATTCTGAACGTGCGATTGTCCGTGCACGGATCGCCGGCCACTTATCGTTCTCGCGCGGTCATGCTCGTCGCGAATCATGTCTCGTGGCTCGACATCTTCGCGATCGACGCGGTCGTGGCGTCGAGATTCGTGGCGAAATCGGAGGTGCGGGGCTGGCCTCTCATCGGCTGGCTTTGCGAGCGCGTCGGAACGCTCTTCATCCAGCGTGCGCGCCGGCACGATACCGCGCGGATCAATCATGCAGTGGGAGAGGCGTTAACGGCGGGCGATGTGTTTGCCGTCTTTCCCGAAGGGACCACGACCGACGGCTCGACCGTGCTCAAATTTCATGCCTCGCTGCTCGCGCCGGCACTCGAAGCGGGTGCTGCCGTTCAGCCCGTTGCGCTCCGTTTCGAGCGCAGCGACGGCTCTCTTTGCACGCAGGCCGCATACGACGGAGAAAAGTCGCTGTGGGACGCGCTCATGGGAATCACGAGCGAGCGCGAGATCGTCGCGCAGGTCTCGTTTCTGGAACCGATCGCGGCGGAGCAGAACCACCGTCGCGATCTCGCCCGCATCGCGCGCGACGCTATTGTTCTGACGCTTTTCCCGCAAGCGCGCGACAGTCGCACTGATACAGCCGGCGATCTTCAAGTCGCAGCGCGCTGAGCGAGCGGCCCCAGACGCAGCCGGTATCGATCGCCAGCAGATCGTCCCTCAGCATGAGTCCGAGCGCCGCCCAATGGCCGCAGATGATCGGCGTCCCCGCGTTCGCGCGACCCGGAACGTCGAACCACGGCATGTATCCCGCGGGCACATCGACGGGCTGGGTCTTGTGGCTGAATTCCATCGTGCCGTTCTCGTCGCACAACCGAAGCCGCGTCATCGCGTTCACGATTACGCGCAGGCGGTCGTAGCCGGTCAGGGTTTCATCCCACCGGACGGGCGTATTGCCGTACATGCGGGCGAGCAGCTCACGATGTGCGGCACCTTGCAGCGCTGCCTCGACCTCGCCCGCAAGCTCGAGTGCGCGCCCAATGCTCCACTGCGGCAGCAATCCTGCGTGCACCATCGCGTACTGCGAATCGGCGTGCATCATCTTGCGCGTGCGCAGCCACTGGAGGAGCTCGTCGCGGTCCGGCGCGCGCAGCACGTCTTCGACAGCGTCGCTCCCGTGGGGCTTGCGTACCCCTGCCGCGACGGCGAGCAAATTGAGGTCGTGGTTGCCCAGAACCGTGATCGCGGCCTCGCCCAGGCCCCGAAGGTATCGCAGCGTTTCAAGCGACTGCGGGCCGCGGCTGACGAGATCGCCGACGAGCCAAAGCGTGTCGCGCGCTGGATCGAAGCCTACGCGCTCGAGAAGCCGCCGCAGCTGGTCGTAGCAGCCCTGGATGTCGCCGATAGCGTACGTCGCCACAAGGTCACTTCGACTGGCTCACCATGAAATCCACCGCCGCGTTCACGTCGCCGTCGGAAAGGGAGGTGTTGCCGCCTTTGGGCGGCATCGCGCCTTTGCCTTTGATCGCGGCCTGGTGCAAACCGTCGATCCCCTGCTTCAGGCGCGGCGCCCATGCGGCTTTGTCGCCGAGCTTGGGCGCGCCGGCGACGCCGGCGCCATGACACGCGATACAGTTCGCCTCGTAAACCGCTTTGCCGTTCGCGCCTCCGCCGGCCGCTGCGGGTTTGCCGGCCGCCGCGGGTGCAGCCGCCGCGACCGTTGTTGCGGGTGCGCTCGCCGGCGCTGCCGCTCCTGACTGAGCGCCGGCAGGCGCAGCGGGTTCGCTGAATTGCGCGCCGGCCTGGTTCGCCATGTATGCGACGGCGCGCGCAACCTCGATGTCGGTCAAGTCCGGATTGCCGCCACGCGGAGGCATCTGCCGAATGCCTTTGATGGCGTTCTCCACGAGGAGCTTCGGGCCGTCCTTGATGAGCGGCGTCCACGCGACTCTGTCGCCGATTTTCGGCGCGTTGAGCGCACCGGTCTGGTGACATGCCGCGCACACCGACTGGACGATCTCCTCTCCCGTGCGCTGGGCGCCGCCTTCCGGTGCCGCGGCCGCGATCGCGACTTCGCCGACAGGCTTGATGCGCTTCGCGACTGCTTCTTCGGAGAAAGCCGACGCGCTCGGATCGACGCTGCGCGAAGCAAGACTCGCGAGCATGGAAATGACGATCACCGGCACGACGAACGCAAGAACGATCACCGCGATCAGCTGTTTCGGCGTCTTGATGAACGAAGTGTGTTCGTGCGAATCGTGCTCGGACATTCGGGATTCCAGATGGGAGTTACAGGCGAAAGGCGCTGATTATAGCGGCTTCAAAAGCGGCGTAAAAGCTTGATTACGAAGCGTGTTACAATGCGCGTCCCGCGTCGCGCCCGTAGCTCAGATGGATAGAGTATCGGTCTCCGAAGCCGAGGGTCGTGGGTTCGAGTCCCGCCGGGCGCGCCATCTCAAGCAGGCGTATTCCGGCCACATAAGTGTTGCCCTTCAGCCGGTAAGGGCACACGGGGGTTCCCGCTACCTCGCCGCGAGACCGAGCTGTTGCAGCAGTGCGCGTTCGCGCGTGAAAGTCTCGGCGGCCCACTTCGCGTAATCCTCGCTCGACTT
>DASRIK010000664.1:0-3119 GCA_035650035.1 Burkholderiales bacterium
GAGCGCACTCGTTCAGCTCTGGAACAGTGAAGCCCTTTTCACCTGCGAAGCCACAGCCCATCACCTGATCTACCGTCGCGATGCGCTCGCGGCTACATCTCTGCGCAATCGCGATGAGCTTGTCGACTGTGCCCATTTTGCGAACGCTGCAAACCGGATGGACCGTCACAGCCTCGGCTCGCGGCACCAGCCGCACCCGCGGCAAGACGTGATCGTGAACGAACTCCACGCTGTCGGAGATGGCCAGGCGGTCTTGGAGAAAGACTTTCATGCGGTACGCGCAGGGACTCGTGTCGAAAACAATCGCCGCATGCCTTTCTTCGGTGACAGCGTCAGCCTTCTGAAGGGCACTTCGCCTCGACATCACACGTATTTTTGAAAAGCTCGAGGTCGCGAATCGACCGCAGGCCATCGTGCGGGCGCGCGAGGCCGGACTGGGAATAAACCGCGTGAGCGTGTGAAGGCCCCAACGGTCGACTTTGCCGCATTGAGCCTGACGAACCGGGAGCCGGGCTAGCCGCTGACCACGTTCAGAATGTTCCCGTCAGGGTCCTTGAACCACGCGACTTTCAAGTCGCCGCCGATGTGGATGTCGCCTTCGCGCTTCATGCCCGGCATATCGTAGTGCTCGAAGGTGATGCCTTTGGCCTTCAGGTCGCGCACGACACCTTCCACGTGCTCCCCGACGACCCACGTCACGGCTGTCGCTTTGTTGGTGCCGGCGTACTGCGACCGGTAGACGTTGATCGTCGTGCTGCCGCTCTTGAAGACGATCAGCTCTTCGCCTTCGGCCGCGACTTGCTTCAAGCCGAGCTTGCCTTCGTAGAATTCGCGCGCTTTCTTGAGATCCTTGACGGCGAGATTTGCAGAAGCGTTCCTCATCATGAGCGAGTTGTCGTACTTCTTCGCATGCTGCCAGAGTCCCATCATGCGGCCCTCGGGATCCGTGAAGAGCGACAGCGTGCCCATGCCCGGGACTTCCTGCTCTTCGATGAGTATCTTTCCGCCGGCTTCGACGACCTTCTTGCGGTAGGCCGCAAGGTCTTCGACGTCCGTGTAGAAGGTCGTCGTGCCGGGCCACGGCTCGGGATGGTCGGGCTGCATGATGCCGCCGTTGATTCCGGCCTGGGCACCGGTGTCGACGATCCGGTAGTTGAGCTCCGGCATGTCCTGGACTTTCCAGCCGAAGATCTTTTTGTAGAAGTCCGATAGCTTCGCGGGGTCTTTCGAAAGCATTTCAAAGTGCACGACGGGATTGTGCATTGCGGGCTCCTTGAAGAAATCGAGGGGACGCTGCCCGTACGGGATGTCGAGCAGGGCTATAGACAGAGCGAAGCAAAACGGATTCCGGCTCGGGGCACCGACGCGGATCACACAGCGGTTATGCCTGGATTCCTCTTTCGCGGGGGATTGATGTAACTACTCGGCTTTGAGGCCGGCAGCCTTGACGATCGAAGACCACGGCACATCCGGGGCATTATGTGACCGCAGACCAACCGCAATGCTCTGACAGGACAAACGCCATGAAGCTCACACACGCGCTGCTCAACTGTGCCGTTTTGGCATTGGTTCTTTCGCTCGCACCGTACCCGGCGTCCGGGCAGCAGGATTACCCAGCGAAGCCGATCCGCATCATCGTGGGCGTCGCACCGGCCGGAGCGACCGACATACTCGCGCGAGCGATCGCTACCAAGATGGCCGAGAACCTGCGCCAGCAGGTAATCGTCGAAAACCGTCCCGGTGCCAACCATGTCATTGGCGGCCAGTTCACGCAGAAGGCGGCGCCGGACGGCTACACGCTACAGGTGATTCCGGAAGGCTGGGTGATCAACGCGTCGATGCATGCAAAGCTGCCCTTCGATCCGGTGCGCGATTTCACGCCGATCGCCATGCTGGCGCTGGTACCCAACGTCCTGACGGTGCATCCTTCGCTGCCGGTGCGGAGCGTGAGGCAGTTCATCGCCCTCGCTCGCGCGCGGCCTGGCCAGCTGGATTACGGCATTTCGGGCGTCGGCGCGCCGAGCCATATGTCAGGCGAACTTCTGAAAACCCTCACGCGAATCGAGTACACGTACGTGCCCTACAAGGGCCAGAGTCTCGTCCTTACCGATCTCCTCGGCGGACAGATCCATTTCGCTTTTCCTTCGATCCCGGCGTCGTTAGGGTTCATCCGCACGGGGAGGCTCGTGCCATTGGGTGTGACGACGGCACAGCGCGCGAGCGCCCTGCCCGACGTTCCGACGATCCAGGAAGCTGGCGTACCGGGTTACGAGGTCGCAGGGTGGTATGGCGTCATCGGCCCGGCAGGCATGGCCCAGCCGCTCGTCGGGCGCATCAATCGCGAGATCAATGCGATCCTGACGGCTCCCGAGACGCGCGAGCAGCTATCGCGGCAGGGCGCCGAGCCGCGCACCGGAAGCGCTGAGGAGTTCGCCGACACGATGGCGCGCGACGTAACGAAATGGCGCAAGGTCGTCGCCGTCGCGGGCATCAAGCCACAGTGAGCCGAGGCGCGCTCGTACAGAAGCGCACCTGCTGGCTCACGCGGTCACTCCGGCTTGATGTTCCCCTGGCGGATCACTTTACCCCAGCGCGCGAGGTCGGTCTTGATGATCGTGCCGAACTTTTCGGGGCCGATGCCAGCCGGGTCGATGCCCTGAGAAGCCAGCCGCTGCCGCACGCTCTCGTGCGCGAGCGCCTTCGTAATCTCACCGTTGAGGCGCATGATGACCTCGCGCGGGGTCTTCGCCGGCGCGAGCACGCCGTACCAAATGACGGTCTCGAAGCCGGGCAGCGTCTCGGCAATCGCGGGAACGTTCGGCATCGTCGGCGCGCGCGTCGCGCTGGACACGCCGATCGCGCGGAGCTTGCCTGACTTCACCAGCGGCGCGAGGCCGGGCAGGCTGCCGAATGTCATCGACACCTGCCCGCCAACTGTGTCCGTGAGCATCGCGCCGGTGCCCTTGTACTGCACGATCAGAAAGTCGATCTGCGCCGTCTGCTTGAGCAGCTCGCCGGCAAGATGTGACGGCGTGCCAACGCCGGTGTTCGACATCGCAAGCCGCCCTGGTTTCGATTTGGCGAGCGCGATCAGCTCCTTCACATTCTTTGCGGGCATT
>DASRIK010000665.1:0-2645 GCA_035650035.1 Burkholderiales bacterium
CGCCGAGCGGGTGTCTACGGATAGACACCCAGGGCTTGCGCGTAGCAGGAATGCGCAGCGGCTGCTCTTGCGCCTCCTTGCGCTCGCAGCACTCGGGCTCCGTGCCCAGCGCAATGGACCCCGCCGCCGGAGGTGGCGAGCGAGCCCGCCGCTCGCGCACGTCCCTATGCTCCGCGGCATTCGTGCATCCGTGCACGTCATCACATTTTTTGCTGCTCGCGCGAGGGTCGTCACACGGAGTGCGATCCCTCGCTTACAACTAGACTTTCTCTTCGATGCGCGCGGCCTTGCCGGTCAAATCGCGCAGGTAGTACAGCTTGGCGCGACGCACGTTGCCACGGCGCTTTACGGTGATCGCACCGATCGACGGGCTGAACGTCTGGAACACGCGCTCCACGCCTTCGCCGTGGGAAATCTTGCGCACCGTGAAGGACGAGTTGAAACCGCGGTTACGCCGCGCGATCACGACGCCCTCGTAAGCCTGCACGCGCTCACGATCGCCTTCTTTGACTTTCACCTCGACGACGACGGTATCGCCCGGCGAGAAGTCCGGAATCTTCTTGTCGGTCGCCTCGGCTTCGAGCGTGGCAATGATGTTGCTCATGTTTGCACCCATCCGTTCAATTCAGTTCGCTAACTTCAATTCACCGTGCAGCGTTCGAATCGCCCGCCGCATGCAATTCCGCGATGTACTCGTCGAGGAGCTTGCGCTGCTCGACGCTGAGCTGCAGCTTTGCCAACAAATCCGGCCGCCGCTGCCATGTCGATCCCAAAGCCTGCTTCGTCCGCCAACGCTGAATGACGGCATGATTGCCACTCAACAGCACGGCCGGCACTTGCATGCCTTCGAAACTTTCCGGCCGCGTGTAATGCGGCCAATCCAACAATCCGGTCGTGAACGAATCCTGTTGGGCCGATTCGTCATCGCCGAGCACGCCCGGCAGCAATCTCGCGACCGCATCGATCAACACGAGCGCAGGCAGCTCACCGCCCGACAGCACGTAATCGCCGATCGAAATTCGCTCGTCGATCTCGGCCTGCAGCAGTCGCTCATCGACGCCTTCGTAGCGCCCGGCGAGCAACATGAGGCCCGGCAATCGCGCCAGCTCCGCGACTTTCGCCTGCGTGAGCGGCGCACCGTCCGCCGCGAGATAGATGCTGCGCGAACCGCTCGGCAAGCGCTGCTTTACGGTGCGTATCGCAGTGCGCGTCGGCTCGATCTTCAACACCATCCCGGGACCGCCACCGTACGGTCGATCATCGACCGTGTGATGGACATCCTTCGCAAACTCGCGCGGTGTGATCGTTCCGAGCTGCACTCGTCCGCGCTCGATCGCGCGACCGACCACACCAATCTTCAATGCATCCGTGACGAACTCGGGAAACAGCGTCACCACTTCGATGCGCATGTCCGTCTCGTCAGGACCAATCCAGCGACCAATCCAGCACGATGGTGCGTTGCTCGAGATCGATCTTGACGACTCGATCCTTGACGAACGGCACCCACAGCTCGCGTTCGCCGCGCAACACGATCATCGTTCCTCCCGGCGTCGATCTGAAATGATCGACCCGACCTAAGCGTTCACCGCTTGGGGACTCGGCTTCGAGTCCTTCGAGATCGCTCCAGTAGTACTCACCGGGTGCCGGTGGCGGCAGCTCACTGCGCCTCACACCCAATTCCGCCCCGACCCGCGTACGCGCGTCTTCGGGCGTCTCGATTCCTTTCAACTTCCCCAGCACGCCCTTGCCGGTCAATTTGCCATCTTCGAGCTCGACGCGGCTCCAGTGCCCCGCATTGCCGATCAGCAGCTCGGCGTATTCCAGGATGTTGTCGGGCGGATCGGTATAGGAGTTGATCTTGACCCAGCCCCGAACACCGAACGTGCCTGCAATCTTGCCGAGGATGACGACTCGTTCGTTCGAGCTCGGCGCCGCAGACTCGTCCAATCGAAACTCGCGACCTTACGCCGCTTGCTTACGCTGCAACTTCACCAAATGGGCGACGCGATCCGAAGTCTTCGCGCCCTTGCTCACCCAGTAGTCGATACGGGCGAGATCGAGCTGCAAACGGGTCTGCTTGCCCGCCGGAATCGGGTTGTAATACCCGATTTGCTCGAGCGTCATGCCGCCCTGACGCATCCGGCTGTCCGTGACGACGATGTGATAGAACGGCTGTTTCTTCGCGCCGCGGCGGGTGAGCCGAATCGTAACCATCTGCTAAGGCCTCGAAATCGCTATGGGAAATACGGGGCAAGCCCCGAAAAGGGCGCGAATAGTACTTAAAAAAAGGCTCACAGGCTACAGCTAACAGCAAACAGCCAGAAAGAAGAGAGGGATTCAGCAGGGTGGCGACTTACTTCTGGCTGTAGCCTGTTGGCTGTGACCTGTTCGCCGCCCCGGCTCACATCCCCGGCAGCCTCCCCCCGAACGCCCGCATCATCTTGGCGAGGCCGCCGCCCTTGCTCATGGATTTCATGACCTTTTGCATCTGGAGGTAGCTTTTCAAAAGCCGGTTGATTTCCGACACGTGGACCCCTGATCCGGCCGCAATTCGGCGTTTGCGCGAGGCATCTATCGTTTTCGGATACCGCCGCTCCCCGGGGGTCATCGACCGAATGATCGCAACCTGACGCTTGATCTCCTTG
>DASRIK010000666.1:0-3118 GCA_035650035.1 Burkholderiales bacterium
AACGGCGTGCGGGCTTCCGCTTTTCCATATCCACGGACGAGTTCAAAGCGATCCTGGCGCACCAGCAGCGCGGCAGCCGTCACCTCGCCCGTATCGATTGACTTCTTGATCAGCGACTCGGCTTCCGCGATTCGATCTTTCCGGATAGCCAGGAGAAATCGCGCCAGCAGCTCTCTTCTCAGCATCAGAACTATGCTACTCGAACGCCTTGGCTGCGTCTTCGATACTTATCGATACGGCGCGGATTGCATCCGCCAGCACCTTCGCCTCTTTGTTGGCTTCATCCAAGCGTCCCGCCTCGGCCGCCTCACGCACACGCGGAAGCGTCTTCGCGCTATAGCCTGTGTAGAGTCCGGGTGCGACGAGCTGATGCTTATACCAGGGGCGTCCAGGCAGTCCGGCATCGAGCAGCCATGCGCGCTCGGTCGCGATCAACGCCTGATTCACGCGCGAGCGCACTCCATCGCTTACAGTGTTCGCTTTCGCGGCAGCTTTCTCGAACGCCGCTGCCGCCGTCTTGAGACGCTGCAGTTCCGGCCCGATCGAATCGAGACTGATCTTAGATCCGAATTGCTTGTTTGTCTTCAGATCTTCGACGTATCGCTCGACAGCACCGGCAAGCGAGAGAAATTCGAACGGCAGCAGCGGAGCGTCGGCCATTCTCAACAGCGTCGTCGCCATCACCTGCGCGAGCGTTGCGCCGTAAACGAAATCCTTGTCTGAAAATTTCGTGTACCAGTCGAAGGAGTCGTAGATCGAGTGATACACGCCGCCATGATCGCCGCCGCTGAATCCGGCGTTGATGCTGGCAATACCGGTGTGGTGCAGGAACGCCACGTAATCTGAACCTGCCCCAAGCGGACCAAGTCGAAAGGCTTTGTCCTTCTGATCGCCCTGCTCGCCTTCGGCCCGCCGTGCGCGCGCGCCTTCGAGCAGCGCCTGCTTCTTCACGGGATCCTGGATGTCTCGCAATACTTCCGAGAAGAAGATTTGGAGCGAAGGCGATCCACCCGCGTTTAGCGTACCGATTCCTGTGGTATCGGAGTTGAGATACATGACGGCCTTTCGCAGCAGCTCGGGCCGGTGCTTCTCCACCCATTCCGTGGAGCCGATGAGTCCGAACTCCTCACCATCCCAAAGCGCAAACCGGATCGTGCGTCGCGGGCGCCAGCCGCTCTTTGACAGCTCAGCGAGCGCACGTGCCGTCTCGAGCACCGTCGCCGCGCCGCTGACCGGATCGGCCGCGCCGTTCACCCATGCATCGTGATGATTGCCGTAGATCAGCCACTCGTCGGCTGCGGAGGTTCCGGGAATGGTCGCGATTACGTTATAGAGCGGCTTCGTCGTCCAATCGAAATCAACTTCGAGCCGAACTGTCGCCGGACCCGGACCGACGTGATATGTAACCGGCAGCGCGCCGCGCCATGCTTCCGGCGCCACCGGGCCGGTGAGGTTCTCGAGCAGCGGCTGCGCGTCTGCATACGAGATGGGCAGCACCGGAATCTTCATCAATGTCGCGGCTTCATTCCGCGGCAGCCTGCGGCTTCCCTTCTCCGAAGCCCAACCCGGCGTCAGCGGATCGCCGACGTACAGCGGCATGTCCATCACGCTGCCGCGCTGGACGCCGTCACGCGGACGAAATGGCCCCTTCGGATACACGTCGCCCTGAAAATAGCCGTCGTCGCGCGGATCGGAGTAGATCAGGCAGCCTACCGCGCCGTTCTCCTGCGCGGTCTTGGCTTTCGTCCCGCGCCAGCTTTTGCCATAGCGGGCAATGACGATTTTTCCTTTCGCGCTGATGCCGAGTTTTGCGAGTTGCTGATAGTCGTCGGGTATGCCGTAGTTCACATAAATGAGCGGCGCCGTCACATTCGCGGTTGCCGCGTATGCGTTGTACGTCGGCGGCTGGCCCTTGTCGGCCGAATCGCGATCTTCCGCAATTGCCGGTTCGTGCAGTTTCGCCTTATACGCAACGGGCGATGTCATCTCGAGTGCGCGGCGCGTCGGATATGGCAGCAGCGCCTCGAATTCTTCGATCCGCGCCTCCAGACCCCACTCCTTCATCAGCCCCAGTGCATACTCGGCTACCGCCTTCGATTGGGGCGATCCGGCGACGTGCGGCTCGCTCGACATTCGCTGCATATACGAGCGGATATGCGCGACCCGCGGAATCGCGCGGAGCTTCGATTCGCGTTCTCGTTGCGTCTTGGCTTCCTGTGAAGAGAATCCGCGAATGGCCGGTTGCGCAGCCAGCGTTGCACAAGCGATGAAGAACACCAGGCCGAATCGCATTTTTTAGCGGTCAGCTTTCAGCGGTCAGCTTTCAGCGCGGCTGTTGACGCGGTGCCTGAACGCAGAAATGCGAGGTACTCGGGCGCTTTTCGTGTCAGGCCGGCATAGGTCGCAACCACCCGTTGATCGGCATCCATGATCGCGTAGAACGGAATCGCTGCCGTCCCAAACTTTCGTTCCTGCAACTCCTGATTTCGCTCTGAGGCGGAATCAGTACCGTCGGTGTATAGCTCGACGAGCACATAGTTCTGCAAGACCTCGGCGATTTCCGGACGGCTTAGCATGTTGGCTTTCATCCAATGACAATTGGTACACGCATAGCCCGTGAAGCTGACGAAGATCAGCTTGCCTTCCTGTCGCGCCTTCGCCGCCGCCGCATCGAAGTCGTTCTTGATCCAGACACGGCCTTCGCCCGGTTTCGCACCCGCGAGCGTCTGCGCATTCTCCGCTGCAAGCGGGACGTAGGAATCCAGCTCGCCCAAGCGTGCGCCGAACATACCCGGCAGCAGGCTCACGGCAAAGATCACGAACGCCGCTCCCGCGAGCGTTCGCCCGGCCCCCACCGGCTCATCCTGCCGTATGCCTTCCATGCGCAGGAATCCCAGCAGGTACAGTCCGGGCAGAAGAAACATGACGAACCACACAGCCAGGAAGCGCTCGCGCGTGAGCACGTTCCATTGCAGAACCTGGTCGATGCTGCTCAGGTACTTCAGCGACCATGCGAGCAGCACGAATCCCATCACCACCTTCACGCGCGCAAGCCAGCCACCGCTTCTTGGCAATCTCTTCAGATATGAAGGGAACAGCGCCAGCAGGAAGAACGGCG
>DASRIK010000667.1:0-8462 GCA_035650035.1 Burkholderiales bacterium
CGACGTCTGCCATGACTACTGCTGCGCTGCCGATCCAGCAACCGGCGCCGATTCGGACCATCTTCGGTGCTGCGGGCTGCTGCCAGATCGGCTGCACTGGATCGTCGAAACCGTGTGTGTGGGGCCCGCTGGTTACGTGCACCCCGGGTGCGAGCATCGCATCGCGGCCGAAGTACGCCAGTGCGATGTGGCAGCGCGCGCCGATGTAGACGTTTTCTTCGATGCGTGTTGCCGCCTTCGAGAAAAGCGTACCGTGCCCGATCGACGCGGAAGGATGGCATTCCTCGATGGTGAGATGCAGGAACGCGCGCCGTATGTGATTGCCGGTGAGGCCCGGCAGCAGGCCGAGCAACTCGCTCCAGTTCTCGAGCGCCGTATCGCGACCGGCCACCGCGGCCTGGATCCGCCATCCCGCCGCAAGCGGTAGCGCGATCGCAAACGCCAGGGTGCGCAAAAACGATCGGGCGACGCGTCCGCCGAGCTTGCGGATGCTGGCTCTAGGCGGCTTCAGTCAGCGGCACCGATTCGAACTCGTAAGGCAGATCGAGCGTGGTGACGCGCCGCAGCTCGCGGTGATATTTCGCGTCATCGAAAGGCGTCCCGCGATGCATCGTGGCGAGATTGTCCCAGATGACGAGGTCGCCGGGCTGCCACTCGTGGCTGTAGACGAGGTGCGGCTGCGTCGCGCCGTTCACCAGCTCCCAGATGAGCAGCCTGCCGTCGGCCACGGGCCACTCCATCACGCGATTCGCATGCGAAGCCACATACACGGCGCGCCGCTGCGTTCGCGGATTCACACGGATCATCGGATGCACCGCACCCTTCAGCTTCTCCTGCTCCTCATTGGACAACTGAAAACCGAGTGTCTGACGCGAGTATGCGATCGAATGATGCGCGGATAATCCTCCGAGCGTCGCTCTCGTGTCGTCGTCGAGCGCGTCGTACGCCGCGCGCATATCGACGAACTGAGTGTCCGCACGGACAGGTGGCACGACGCACGCGTAGAGCATGGAATAACGTCCCGCCGGGTCCTGGAAAGACGCGTCCGTGTGCCAGAGGCGGTTACCGAGGGAAAAGGCGCGTCGCCGGTCGTCTCGCGCGAGGATCGCGCCGTCGGGCCCCAGGTTCGAAACGTCGGAAACGGCTTCGGTGCCCAAACGGTTCTTTGCGATCGCTGAGATACCGGTTTTTGTATGGAGACTTCCGTCGAAGCGTTGTGCGAACGCGAGCTGCTCCTGGATCGTGAGCGACTGATTGCGGAAAACGAGCACGGCGTATTCGTCCATGCCGGCGCGGATTCGGGACAGCGTCTCGCGATCGCGCACGGTGCGCAGATCGACCGTGCTCACTTCGGCTGCGAATATCGGGTGTAGCGGTCGGAACGAAAGCGACATCGGGCTCTCCGGAAAAGGGGACGCACACTCTTTCCCGATCAGTTTGGCACGACGCCGCCGTGCAGAAAAGATGTCGCAGAAAACGGGTGCATCGCATTTTTGTTTCAAATGGGCCCGAATGCCGGCGGTGATACGCGCCGCTTCGAAGCCGCTTCATACGAAGATGCAATCCTCAACACGATGTCTTCCTTGCCGGGCTCGGCGCGGAAGACGAGCGAAAACGGAAGGCCGGGTGCGGGGATCTCGGTCGGCCGATCCGACGCGACGCCGACGTAACTCCTGCGATCGTCGCTCAGCGCGAACACAGGGTCGTAAGCAGTCCTCACATAGCCCGCGGGGATCAGCACTTCGGTCAATCCTGCGTTCGGGCCGTATTGCGATTCCTCGCGCAAGCGGCGAATGATGCCCGGCACTTCAGGGCCCCCGATTTTCGCCGGCGGCACCGGCGTGTGCAGGCGCACGAGCGCGTCGAGCTTGTTCTCGAGGATCACCATCATGTCGACCCGACGCAGAAGCTCGCGCAGCATGATGCGCTCGTCCACCCCCTGACGCCCTCCTAAGCGATTGCGTGGGTCGGTGATCTCTTCCCAGTTCTTGAATGCCGCGCGACCGTCGTCCCCCCAGAACTTGGAACGCGCATTGAGACTCGGCCAGTCGACGAGCGTTTCCGTGAAGCCCAGCGCTTTCCAGTCCGCAGCACGCCGCGAAAGATACTGCTTGATGTGGTAGCGGAAAGTCGGCGCGAGCTCCTGCTGCTGGACGGTGGAGATGTCCAGATTGCGCGGCGGCTCGATCAGGCCATCAGCGAGCGCGACACAATAGTCGATCGGCTGCATTGAACCCGCGCCGAACACTTTGCCGGGGGCGAATTCGGTGGGAACGATCGCAGCCGCGAACTCCTTGAAGAGCGGCTGGCCCTTGGCATCGAGCCTGAAAAGAATGTCCGGCATGAAGACGGGCACGAGCGCAGCGAGAGCGCGCCGGAAATCGACTTTCATCGGCTCGATTTCGGGATCCGGTGTCCATAGCGGATCTGACGATTCGACGAGCGTCGCGCCGAGCTTCTTCCCGAGCACTTCCTTGATCTCTTTCGCGACGGCGGTCGTGATCGGCTCCGCGGCTTTGACGCCGGGGTTCAGCATCGACTCGCGAACGATGCCGATGCGCACGCCCTTCAGCTCACCAGGGGCTCCGGACGCTTTCACGTGTGCCGAGTAGCCTTCCTTCAACACGGACGAGCGCGGCACGGTCGTGTATGGATCGCGCGGGTCGTAATAGCCGTTCACCGGATCTTTCAGCGCGTCGAGCACTTTCGCGCAGTCGGCGAGCGTGCGCGCGAGTATGCCGGTGCGGTCGCAGTAGATGTCCGCTCCGATCGCACCGCCGTCGAACCCCAGCATGGCTTTGTGCGGCAGGATGAGCGCAGTGGCGTTGTGATTCGCGGGCCCGCGGGTGGAGGCGCGCGTTTCCTCGCCCAGACTCACCATGCAGAGATTCGCGCTCACCGAGACGCCGGAGCCCGAGCTCGAGCCGAGAGACGCCGCGCGCGTGGTGTCGTAAACGTTCGACGGGTTGCCACCCCACGAGCTTCGCTGGTAGCCGAGCACCGACGGCAGCACTTTCTGCGGTTCGTGACGGCCGCCCGGGTTCCCGGCGCGGCCGTTGTATTCGGTGTTGACGGCTTTGGCGTAAATGATCGCGCCTTTCTTGCGAAGCTGATCGACGAGGATGTGATCGCGCGCAGGGAAATCGATGTCGTAGCGCGCGTCGCCGCCGCCGGTCGTGCGCATGTCTTTCGTATCGAAAGGATCCTTGAACGAGAAGACGACGCCGTAAAGCGGCATCTCGCCGAGCGGCGGATTGCGCCCGTACTTCGCGTCGAGCTCCTCAGCCTGCTCGAGCGCGTCAGGAAAGCGGCGGAAAATCTCGCACACGGCCGGCGCGCCTTCCGGCAATGGCCCTTCGGATGGATGACGGTCGTAATCGCCGCGACACGTCACCGAACGCTCACCGCGGATGTTGAGTGTCGCGAGCGCATTGAGTTGCCCTGCGTTGGCCTTGCCGACGATCATCCCGTACTGCTGCGACACGGAAGGGTCCGAGGCCGTCGGCTCCATGCGCCCGTATTCCAGCGGCGTACCTTCGTACTTGTCGAGTTCGGGCAGCAAGGTCGATGCGCTGACGGTCTCGGTGGGAAAGCGCAGCGGCGCGCCCGCGCGGACGGTTCCTTTGGCCTCGGGGACCGGCTCGCCGTCCGTGGTTACGAGCATGCTGGGCACACCGTTGTATGCACGCGCACGGGCGATGTAATGCTGAACGATCTGAACGCACGTGATCCTGCCGGCCTTGATGCCCTCGTGCAGCTCACCGATCGTCGCCTCTTCGAGCTGAAATGTTGTTCCCTCTCCCATCACCTCTCTCCGCAAATTGAGCGCGTATTGTAGGCCGCCGTCGCCCGCGCGGCGCGACGGCGGCAGCATGTCGGGCCTCGCACGGTTGACGCAGGAAACTCCGGATACTAGTATGGTTTCCGTGGTCACCTCGAAAGCGGTTCGGCGGGCACCCGCCGCGACGACAACACCGCACGCGCGCATCGTGGCGGGCGCCCGAAAGCATTTCTTTGCGCACGGTTTTCGCGGAGTGACCATGGACGAGCTCGCTCGCGAGCTCGGCATGAGCAAGAAAACGCTGTACGTAAGCTTTCCGGGGAAGCTCGATCTGCTGCGTGCCGTCATCGCTGACAAAGCCGCCGACATCGGGGCCGATCTCGAGCGGATCACGGTGGAAAAGGATGCCGATTTTCAGGACAAGCTCGCGCGCCTGCTCCAGTGCTTTCACAAACACCTCGGGGAGATTCAGCCGGCTTTCGTCCGCGATGTCCGGCGGGAGGTCCCTGAGGTGTTTCAATCCATCGAGGGCGTGCGTCGCGGGCTTCTCCAGAGGCATTTCGGCAGACTGCTCGAGCAGGGACGCAAGACAGGCCTCGTCCGCAAGGACATTCCCGTGCAGCTCATGATCGAGGTTCTGCTCGGCGCCGTGAACTCGGTCGTCAACCCTGAGAAAGTCGAGGCGCTCGGCATCACGCCCAAAGCCGCAATGCTGACCGTGATCAACGTCTTCCTCGAAGGCGTCCTGACGAGAAAGGCGATTGGCAGATGAGTAAAGCCGCGTCCTCAGCCCGGAGCAAGACTCCCCGGCGCACCGCTGCAGCCGCACTCGTCGCATTTACTGTCATGGCAGGCTGCGCCGACCATGATCCCAACTTGCGTCAGGGCTATATCGAAGGCGATTTCATCTACGTTGCCTCCGCCTACTCCGGACGGCTCGAGAAGCTCGCAGTGCAGCGCGGTGCAACCGTGCAGGCGGGCGATCTGCTGTTCTCGCTCGACGACGCGCCCGAAAGGGCCGCACGCGACGAGGTGGCGCGTCGCCGCGCCCAGGCGCTCGCGAACCTCGAGGACGCGAGAAAAGGGCGTCGTCCCTCCGAGATCGAGGCGCTGCGCGCCCAGCTTGGACAGGCGCAGGCCGCGCTCGAGCTCGCACAGAAGGAGGTGCTTCGGCAGGAAAAGCTCACGCGTGTGCCGGGAGCGACGACCGAACAGGAGCTCGATCGTGCGCGTTCGACCCTGCAACAGAATCGGGAGCGCGTCGCGCAGCTTCAGGCGGAGCTGCAAACGGCCCGGCTGGGCTCGCGGCCCGATCAGGTGCGCGCCGCGGAAGCCGCCTTGCGCGCCGTCGACGCAGCGCTTGCCAAAGCGGATTGGGATCTCGCGCAGAAGCGGCAGGCGGCACCGGCCGCAGGCCTGGTATTCGACGCGTTGTATCGCGAAGGTGAATGGATCGCCGCGGGCCGGCCGGTGATCGCCTTGCTGCCGCCTCAACATGTGAAGCTTCGCGTCTTCGTACCCGAACCGTGGCTTTCATCGATACAGGTCGGCGACACGCTCCGGGTCGAGATCGACGGCACATCACCCCTCGACGCTAAGGTGAGCTTCATCTCACCGCGGGCGGAGTTCACGCCGCCGGTCGTCTACAGCCGCGAGAATCGAAGCAAGTTCGTGTTTCTCGTCGAAGCGCGCTTCGAACCTCAAGTCGCCGCGAAACTGCACCCGGGGCAGCCCGTCGACGTGCGCTTCAATATCGCGACCGCGAAATGAACGGCGAGCTGGCGATCGACGTTCGCGGCATGACCAAGCGCTTCGGCAGCTTGACCGCCGTCGATCACATCGACCTGCAGGTACCCGCAGGCGAGATCTGCGGCTTTCTGGGACCGAACGGCAGCGGCAAGACCACGTTCATCCGCATGCTCTGCGGGCTCTTGCGACCGGACGAAGGCAGCGGCCGCGTTCTCGGGCACGACGTCATTCGGGAGAGCGATGCGATCAAGCGCCAGGTCGGGTATATGACGCAACGCTTCAGCTTCTACGAAGATCTCAGCATCCGGGAGAACCTCGACTTTGTCGCAAGCGTCTACGATATCCCCGACCGGGACGTCGCTGTGCGCGCAAGCCTGGAGCGTCTCGGACTCGAGCGTCGGAAGGATCAGCTTGCGGGCCAGCTTTCCGGCGGATGGAAGCAGCGCCTCGCGCTTGCGGCATGTCTCATACACAAGCCGCGCCTTCTTCTGCTCGACGAGCCCACGGCAGGTGTGGACCCGAAAGCACGCCGCGAGTTCTGGGACGAAATACACACGTACGCAGCCGAAGGGCTCACGTTTCTCATCACGACGCACTACATGGACGAGGCTGAGCGCTGCCATCGGCTCGCGTTCATTTCGGCCGGCAAGCTCCTCACTTACGGCACGTTGAGCGAAGCGATATCACGCGCGCAACTGGCGACGTGGGAAGCGACGGGTCCGAACCTGCACGCGCTGGCCGAGAGGCTGCGCGCGAGCCCCGGCGTCGAGCAGGCTGTCGCATTCGGCGCGAGCCTGCACGTGAGCGCACGTGACGAGAGCGCGCTCGAACGGGCGATCGAGCCCTTCAGAACGCCTGAATACCGGTGGCGCAAAGTCCAGCCGAGTCTCGAGGACGTGTTCATTCATCTCATGAACGAGGAGGCGGCCGTGACGTCATGAGCGCCCACACGCTGTTCTCGCCCGCGCGTTTCCGGGCTCTCATCGTGAAGGAATTCATTCAGATGAGGCGCGACCGGCTCACTTTTGCCATGATGGTGGGCATCCCGTTTTTCCAGCTGATTCTCTTCGGCTATGCGATCAACGCCGATCCCAAGCATTTGCCCGCCGCGGTATTCGTTGCCGATCACGGCCCCCATGCACGCAGCCTGCTCATGGCGATGCGGAACAGCGCCTATTTCGATCCGGTTCGCGAGGTGCAAAGCGAAGCCGAAGCAAGGGATGCGCTGGCGCGGGGCGAAGTCCAGTTCGTCGTGCATATTCCGGAGGACTTCGGCCGCAGCTTCCTGCGCGGCGAGCGACCGGTCGTCCTCATCGAAGCCGATGCAACCGACCCGGGCACGACAGGCGCCGCGATCGGCTCGCTTTCGGGGGTGCTGGATCGTGCACTGCAGAGCGAGCTCAAAGGCGCCCTGGCATTCCTCGCGTCGGGGACTTCACCCGTGGAGTTGCGGGTGCACGCACGCTACAACCCCGAGTCGATCACTCAGTACAACATCGTGCCGGGCCTGATGGGCGTCGTGCTCACCATGACGATGGTGCTTATCACTGCCCTCGCGATCACGCGCGAGCGCGAAAGCGGCACGATGGAAAATCTCCTGTCCATGCCGACGCGTCCGCTCGAAGTGCTCGTCGGCAAGATCGTTCCCTACATACTCGTCGGCTACGTTCAGCTCGCGCTCATCCTGCTGGCCGCGCGGTTCCTCTTCGAGGTACCGATGATCGGCAGCATCGCAGTCGTGCTTGCCGTTTCGTTCGTGTTCATCGTAGCGAATCTCGCGGTCGGCATCACGTTCTCGACCATCGCACAAAACCAGCGGCAGGCGATGCAGATGGGTCTTTTCTTTTTTCTGCCGCAGATCCTGCTTTCAGGGTTCATGTTTCCGTTCCGCGGCATGCCCGTGTGGGCGCAGTGGATCGGCGAGGTGCTGCCGCTCACGCATTACCTGCGCATAGTGCGCGGCGTGCTTCTCAAGGGCAACGGTTTCGTCGACACGCTTTTCGAGCTGTGGCAGATCGCGCTTTTCGCAGTGATCGCGCTCGCGATCGGAGTGAAACGTTACCGGCAGACGCTCGACTGAGGCATGGACACGCGTATAGCAGCGATCGTCCTCATCACTGGCCTCGCGGCGTGCACCGTCGGGCCGGATTACCGCAAGCCCGACGTGTCGGAGCTTGTGCCTGCCGAATGGCGGTGGAAACCGGCAAAGAGCAATGACGCGGCGCCCAAAGGCGAATGGTGGAGAGCTTTCGGGGACCCCGTTCTGGACGAGCTCGAAGCCACCGCCCTTGCCGGCAGCCCGACGCTTCGCGCGGCGGTGGCACGCGTGGACGAAGCGCGTGCCGTCGCGAGGATCGCACGCGCGGAGTTCTTTCCGCAGGTGACACTGGATCCTTCCGCCAAGCGCGAGCGCACGTCGGGGAACCTGCCGACGCCGATTCCGTTCCGCGTACCTGCCGCGAACCTGAGCACCTTCAGTCTGCCGCTCGATCTGAGCTACGAGATCGATCTTTGGGGTCGTGTACGGCGCTCTCTCGAATCGGCGCGGGCGCAAGCCGAGGCGAGCGTATCCGATCACCAGAACGTGCTGCTCACGCTGACGGCCGACGTTGCGATCAACTACTTCCTCGTGCGAACGCTCGATGCCGAAATCACTGCGCTTCGGCGCACCGTCGATTCGCGGAGCGACTCTCTGCGGATCCTGAAGGAGCGGCTCGCGGCCGGCGTCGCGCTTGGCGCCGACGTCGAGCAGGCGACGACGCAGCTTGCCACAGCGCAAGCCGATCTCGCCGACGCAGCCCGCCAGCGCGCCGAAGCGCTCGATGCGCTTGCGGTGCTCTGCGGAAAGCCGGCGAGCGGCTTCGATTTGGCGCAGCGTCCGCTGGAGCTGCGCGAGCTCGCGATGCCCGCCGTGCTGCCTTCGGAGCTTCTC
>DASRIK010000668.1:0-10954 GCA_035650035.1 Burkholderiales bacterium
CACGGGCCCGTAGGCCATGCTGCGATGTGCTTCGAGCGCGCGCGCCCGGTCTTCCGGATGCAGAGTGTCCTTCCATGCCCTCCAAACGCCGCGCATGGAGCGAAGTCGTGCGCCGTGTATGCGCTCGAAAGCCGGGCTCACGTAGATCATCGCGTGCCGTTTCAGATCGGTGATCCAGAACGCCTCCGGGATGTGCATCGCAAGCTGCTGGAACTGCTCTTTGCTGTCTTGCAGCGCCTGTTCGGCGCGCTTGCGGCGGGTCACGTCCTGTATCACCGTGACGCAATAGTCGGGCGCACCTTTCCTATCGCGCACGAGCGACGCCGCGATGGCGACCCATACGATGGCGCCGTCCTTTCGGACATAGCGCTTTTCCAGCTGGCCTGCTGCGCGGCCGGCGTTGTCGCACAGCAGACGGTCGCGGAACTGCTGGCTCTTGTCGAGATCCGCAGGGTGCGTGATATCGGCAAAGGTCCTGCCGAGCAGGTCGGCCTCGCTGTAGCCGACCATCTCGCAGAAACGATCATTCACTTCGACGATACGCGACGCCATGTCGGACCGCGCGATCCCGGCGGTGGCCTGCTCGAAAATCGCGCGGAACCGCGCTTCGCTCGATGCGACCGCCTGCGTCGCCCGTCGATGGCGGGACTGTCCGGCGAGCAGGATCAGCATGAATGCAAGCAGCAAGGCCGTCGCGACAGCCGCGCTCTGATAGTAGCTGTTTGCCCGCCTGTTGAAGGCACTCATCGCTTCCGCTTCGGAATATCCGACAGCGACCACCAGAGGGTACTCGCGCAGCGTGCGGTAGCTTACGTAGCGTGCCTCGCGATCCGGAGTACCGGCGAGATGCACGTTACCAAGCGGCGCCTCCGCGAATGCGGCCGAAAACCCGCGGCCGCTCGATGGCTCGCCCAAGCTGTATTCCGTCCCTTCGCGCATGGCGCGCGGCACTCCATCGTGGCCGGCGAGCATGATCACGCCGTTGCGGCCGATATCGATACGCTGATAGAAATTCATGAAGTACGTAGCGTCTATCGCGACGATCGCGACGCCGTGAAACGACCCGTCGGCGTTGTTCAGCCGGCGTGAGACGGGAATCAGCCATTTGTCGGTGAGGCGACCCTTTATGGGTTTTCCGATAAAGAGGCTGTCGGTCTTGTGTTGCTGATGCACCCTGAAGTATTCGCGGTCAGCGACCTGCGTCGATACGAACTGCGACTTCGCGACGACCAGCTCCCCGCGTTCGTCTGCTATTGCGAAGTTGGCAACGAGCGGATCGGCAAGATCACCGTCGGTGATCACGTCGGAAACCCGCATGACCCTTCCGTAACGCTCGTATTGCTGCTTCAGGAGCCGTGCGGTCTGATCTACGCCTTTGAAGATCCTGACGACGTATTCTTCGAACCCGAGCGTGAGGTTTGCGTTCCGTGCGATCGTGTCGTGGACCGCCTCGTTGCGCTCGTAGTGGACGCGTTCCAGCGTGAGCGCCCACACGATCGCGACCGAAACCGCGCAGGAGAGAACGATGAGGTACTCAACAAGGCTGAACGGCGGGAAGTCGCGGTTGCGCAGCACAGCTTGTCCCATAAGTGCCTGAACGGCAGGATCCGTATATTAGCTGGTAGCCGCAGTCCAGACGCTGACCTGAATTAAAGCGCTGCGGCTGGCCTCTCCGGCGGCTATGCCAGGGGCATTGAGGCGGTCGGAGGGATGGGGAGACCTCAGGCGCTGACCGGGTCCGCGGCGTTAGCGGCAAAAAAGGCGACCGCATCCGCTTCCAAGCGCGTGCGCCGCATGGGCGGGAGGCTTAACAGGATGCGGCGGCCATAGCTCTTGGAGTAAAGCCTCGGATCGCAGATCATCAGCACGCCGCGGTCGTTCTCGTCGCGTATGAGCCGCCCCGCCCCCTGCTTCAGCGTGATCACGGCGTGCGGCAACTGATATTCGAGGAAAGCGTTGCGCCCCTGCTGGTTGAGCTTGTCTATGCGTGCGGCAAGCACGGGGTCGTCCGGCGCCGAAAACGGGAGTTTGTCGATGACGACCAGCGTCAGCGCGTCGCCCCTCACGTCGACCCCCTCCCAGAACGAGTGGCTCCCGACCAGGACCGCATTCCCGAGTCTGCGAAACCGCTCGAGCAGCTCCGTCCGCGAGCCTTCACCTTGCACGAGTACGGGGAACGTGAGGCCGCGACGCTGCAGCGCATCCGTCAGCAGCGCGTGCCCTTCGCGCATTGCGCGCAAGCTCGTGAACAGCAGGAAAGCGCGTCCGCCGCTTGCCTCGATCAGCGGCAGCGCGGCGCGGATCACCGCGGCAGTGTATTCGGGCGTGTTCGGTTCCGGCATCCGCCCGGGGACGTAGAGCAGGGCCTGGCGCTCGTAATCGAAGGGACTCCCCCAGCTCGCGGTACGCGCATCTTCCAGACCGAGGGCGCCCGAGTAGTGCGAGAAATCTCCAGCCACCGATAGCGTCGCCGACGTGAACACCCAGGCGCGCGCGCAGCCCTGCACCTGTTTCGCGAACACGTCCGCCACCGACAGCGGCGTCGAGTGCAGCTGGAGCGCATGGGTGGAAAGCTCGACCCATTTCACGCGCTCGCCGTCCACGCCGCTGCGCCAGCGCTCGACGCGCTCCGCCAGCTCACGCACGCGCTCGTGACAGCGTCGCAGCGTATCGCTCCGTTCCGCGTGCGGCTGCAGCTCCGCGGTAAGCTCGTCGAGTCGCGCCAGTGCTTCGGCGAGCGCCGGGGGGAACCGAGCGTTTTTCTCTATGACATGCAACGGCACCCGTCCGCTGTCTTCCCGAAAAACAAGCCTGAGATCGCGTGCTGCTTTTTCGAGCAGCCGCGCCGCTTCGGGCAAGTCGCGGCTGTCTTTCGCCGACACGTGCGCCTCGACGACAACGTCGCGCGCTAGCGTTACGAGCTGCGCAGTCGATGTGCTCTCGCCGAAAAATAGCGTCGCCGTCTGGGGAATCTGATGAGCTTCATCGAACACGACCGTGTTGCAGGCAGGCAGGAGCTCGCCGACGCCCTCCTCGCGCAGGACGAGGTCGGCGAAGAACAGATGATGGTTCACCACGACCACGTCGGCTTCCAGCGCCTGCTTGCGCGCCTGCATCACGAAACAGCGGTCGAAATGGACACATTCCGAGCCGAGGCAGCTCTCGCGAGTCGACGTGACTTGCAACCATACCGGCGCCGATTCCGAAACTGTCGTGCAATCGGCGCGATCTCCGGTCATGCTCGTGCGTGCGAAGCGCGCAATGTTTGCGAGGTCCTGCGCATCCTGTCGATGTACGAAGCGACCGTCGGCCAATGTGCGCTCGAGATGGTGATGGCAGACGTAATTCGAGCGGCCTTTCAGCAAGGCCACAGTCACCGGGAGCTTCAGAGCATCACGCAACATCGGGATGTCGCGGTCGAAAAGCTGGTCCTGCAGCGTTTTCGTGCCGGTGGAGATGATCACCTTCCCGCCGGACCGCAATGCAGGTGCGAGGTACGCGAAGGTTTTTCCGGTTCCGGTGCCGGCTTCCGCGATGAGCACACTGTTGGCATCGATCGCCGACGCAACGGCACGTGCCATATCGACCTGTAAAGGCCGGGTGCGGAATCCCGACACGGCTCGCGCGAGCGCACCGTCCTGGGAGAAAATTGGATCGAGATCGGGCACACCCCGGATGTTACCTGTTTTGCTCGCTTTTCAGCCGTAGTCGCGTATAATCCGCCGCTTCCGTACGCTCTGCCAATCGGCGTACCGGTCCTCTGGCATCTTCTTCAATCCCCGATTCGTCTGCCTTGGTTGGTGTCTCTCAGCTCGAGCGACAGGCCGTCGCTGGAGCTGTTAATGAATACTCAATTTGCCGGCCTTGGGCTGGCGGAACCTCTGTTGCGCGCAGTGACTGCTGCGGGCTATACCACCCCCACCGCGATCCAGTCGAAAGCGATTCCTCTCGTTCTCGCAGGCGGCGATCTGCTGGCGGCCGCGCAAACTGGAACGGGCAAGACCGCCGGATTTGTCCTGCCGATCCTGCACCGGCTGCATACGACTGAGCCTGCGCAGGACGTGCGTCCCGGCCGCCCGCGCTGCCTCGTCATTACACCGACGCGCGAGCTCGCTGCACAGGTCGAAGAATCGGTGCGCACGTATGGAAAGTTTGTTCCAGTCAAATCACTGGTGATCTACGGCGGTGTGGGTATGCAGCCGCAGGTTGCGCAGCTTCGCAAGCGCGTCGACATCCTCGTCGCAACGCCGGGTCGTCTGCTCGATCACGCCGGTCAGAGAACCGTCGACCTCTCCGGCGTCGAGATCCTGGTTCTCGACGAAGGCGACCGTATGCTCGACATGGGGTTCATCCACGACATCAAGCGCGTTCTTGCGCTCATGCCGAAGCGACGGCAGAGCCTGCTTTTTTCCGCCACGTTCTCGGACGACGTCAGGGCGCTCGCCAATCAGCTCCTGAACAATCCGGGCAGCGTCGACGTCGCACCGCGTAACAGCGCTTGTGAGCTCGTAAGCCAGACTGTGCACCTCGTCTCGCAAAGCGACAAGCGCAGTCTTCTGAGCCATCTCATCCGCGAGCACAACTGGGCGCAGGTGCTTGTGTTCACCCGCACTAAGCACGGCGCGAACCGACTCGCCGAAACCCTGGAAAAGGACGGCATACCGTCGGCCGCCATACATGGCAACAAGAGCCAGTCGGCACGAACGCGCGCGCTCAGCGATTTCAAGGCGGGTCGGGTGCCGGTGCTCGTCGCAACGGATATCGCCGCACGCGGTCTCGATATCGAGGAGCTGCCTTACGTCGTGAACTTCGAGCTGCCTCACGTCGCTGAAGACTACGTGCACCGTATTGGACGCACCGGTCGGGCGGGCAGCAGCGGGCAGGCGGTCTCGCTCGTCGACGCCGAAGAAATCCAGCTTCTGCGCGCGATTGAAAAATTGATCAAGCGTCCGATCGAGCGCGTCACTGTAGAAGGCTTCGTTCCTCGCGCGATTCGGGATCCCGCTGAACACAACGGGCGGCACCGTCGTCCTGCTCAAGCGCCGGATCACCCACTCGAGCGTGAATCGCAGCGGCGTCACGCGAACAACAGCACACGAGAAGCTCGCCCCGGCGCAAAGCGCGGCGATAGTGCGCGGATGTCGCGCGCTCATGGAGACGCAGCCTCACCTGGCCATCGCATCTCACACGCACCGCGCGAAGCGCCTCACGGCAAACGCGCGGAGACGGCAAGCGAACAACCATCTTGCGATGCTCGATCCGAAGCGGCTCGCCATCAGGCGCAGCCGCAGCCCGCACTGTTTTCGCCCAAGCCCCAGCAGCGACGTCGATAAACAGGGCTGACGAAGACGCGAGGGGCGTAGCGATCGCCCGGTCGTGCCGCAATCAGTGGGCTAATATTCCGGACCGAGAATCCATTCGTTTGCATCGAGCACTCCGTGGAGAAGGTCCGACTATCGAAGCTCATGGCCGCGCAAGGATTGTGCTCGCGCCGCGAAGCCGACAGTTACATAGAACGCGGATGGGTGCTGGTCGATGGCGAGCGTATAACGGAGCTCGGCACCAAGATCTACCCCACGCAACGGATTACCCTCGACCGCGCTGCTGCGCGCGAGCAGACCGCTCGCGTCACCATTCTGCTGAACAAGCCGATCGGCTATGTGTCCGGCCAGCCGGAGCCTGGGTACAAGCCGGCAGTGACTCTCATCAAGCCAGAGACGCATTGGTCGGAAGACCGCGCGCAGCAGCGATTCCATCCATCCCATTTGAAAGGCCTTGCGCCGGCCGGACGGCTCGACATTGATTCGCAGGGGCTGCTCGTGCTCACGCAGGATGGGCGCGTCGCCCGCAGATTGGTGGGCCAGGACAGCGGGCTCGATAAAGAATATCTGGTGCGTGTCACGGGCAAGCTCTCCGAGCGTGGGCTCGCGCTGCTCAACCACGGCCTCACCCTCGATGGGGCCGCGTTGAAACGCGCCGATGTTGCGTGGCAGAACCGCGACCAGCTGCGCTTCGTTCTCCGTGAGGGCAAGAAACGGCAGATACGCAGGATGTGCGAGCTCGTGGGGCTCACCGTGACGGGACTGAAGCGCGTTCGCATCGGGCGTGTGCGGCTAGGGGAGCTTCCTGTGGGTCAATGGCGCTACCTCGGCGCGAACGAAACGTTCTGATAAGCGGTACTGCGTTTGCTTGACCCGGGGAAAGCACCGAACTCCCATGGGTAATATACGAATAGGCATTTCCGGATGGCGTTACGAGCCCTGGCGAGGGGTCTTCTATCCCAGGGACCTTGCGCAATGGCAAGAGCTCGAATTCGCATCGCGGGCATTCCCGACGATAGAGATCAACGGCTCGTTCTACTCGCTGCAATATCCGGCCAGCTATCAGACGTGGTACGAGCAGACCCCACCGGGATTCGTGTTCGCGATCAAGGGCGGTCGTTACATCACGCACATGCTGCGGCTCAAGAATTGCGAGCGCGCCATGGCGAACTTCTTCGCGTCCGGCATTTTCAACCTGCGCGAGAAGATCGGACCTTTTCTGTGGCAGTTCCCGCCCCAGTTCCGGTACGACGAGGAGCGCTTCGAGAATTTCTTCAGGATGCTGCCGCGAAACACGGAAAGCGCGCTTACGCTCGCCCGCCGGCGCGACGCGAGAATGACCGGACGATGCCGGCTGGCGATCGACTGCGAGCGGCCGCTGAGACATGCCGTCGAGATACGCCACGAAAGCTTTGTGGATGAACGTTTCGTCGCTCAGTTGCGGCGCCACTCGATCGCGCTCGTCGTCGCAGACACGGCGGGCAAGTGGCCGCTCTACGAAGATGTCACAAGCGACTTCGTTTATATTCGCCTGCACGGGGATTCGGAGCTTTACGTGAGCGGCTATACGGACGAAGCGCTCGAGGGCTGGGCAAAGCGCATACGGGCGTGGGCCAGAGGCAGCGAGCCGGCGGACGCGAGGCGGATCGTCGATGCACCGGCGCCGCGGTCGCGTTCGCGCGATGTCTATTGCTATTTCGACAACGACGTCAAAGTGCGGGCGCCGATCGATGCGCAGAATCTCATGCGCAAGCTCGGACTGCCCGTGCCCGTCACTGCGGCCGTGACCGCGGAAGCGCCCGAGGCTTTCGTTCCGGAAACGCTCGACACGCTGCCCTATGCCCTCCCTCGGCAGGATACGCGCTGGCGTTTCGGTCCGCGCATGCGTTCACAGGTAAAGCCCGACCGGCCGCGCGCGAGGAGAACTGCGTGAGTATCGGCCGCGAAGACCGGGTGCGCGCACACACCGCACCGGATGTGAATGCGCGCATAGACGATGCGATGCGCGACCGGCTTTTTTCGTACAGCACCCGTAGCGATGCCGAAATCTCCGCGCGCATCGAGGCACTCGACCGTGAATGGGACATCGAACGCTATCTCGAAGTGATGGCGCCGAGCTTTGCGTTGACCGGCATCGGCCTGGGTTTCATCAGTGATCGCAAATGGTTTTTCCTGTCGGGTGCCGTCCTCGCGTTTCTCGTTCAACACGCGCTGCAGGGCTGGTGCCCTCCCCTCACCGTGCTGCGCCGCCTGGGCGTGCGCACCCGTCGCGAGATCGACGAAGAACGATATGCGTTGAAAGCTTTGCGCGGCGACTTCTCGGGTCTGCCGCCGGATGCTCCGCGTAACCGCGTGACGCGCGTGGACGCGGTGCTCGACGCCGTCAGAAGTTAGGGACGGCAGCAGGTCCCGCGCGCAACGCCGCGTGGATTGCGCCATGCTCACCCGCAGTCCAACGTCATGCGTTTATTGCGTGGTATTCCCATGTCCTCTATAGTTGCGCGCGATGAGAATAACAATGATCGCGCTGGGAGTAATGGCGCTTGCCGGATGCGCGTCGGCTCCACGCATGCAGACGACGCAGACAGCCGAAGCGACACCGCCCCGTGCGCCGGTCGTGCTCAGCCCGCGCGCGATGGACGAAATCGGCTCGGGCCGCGCGCGCGAGCTCGCATTACATGCGCTGAGCTATATCGGGGTGCCGTACCGCTACGGTGGCAGTTCGCCGGAGACCGGTTTCGATTGCAGCGGCCTGGTGCAGTACCTGTACAGCCGCGTTGCCGGCGTCGTGCTGCCCCGCACGACCGAAGCGCTGAGCGAGATCGGCGCACCAATCGCGCCAGGCGAACTGGAAACCGGCGATCTCGTCTTTTTTGATACGCTGCGCAAAGCCTATTCGCACGTCGGCATTTATCTCGGCGACCAGCGTTTTATCCACGCGCCTGCTACCGGCGGCCAGGTCGAGCTCGTTGACCTGCGCACCCGCTATTGGCAAACCCGGTTCAGCGGCGCGCGTCGCCCCACGCTCTAAAGCCTCTTCCCCTCGATAAATCAGCAGCATACGCCCGCGCTGAGGTTCCCCGCTGGAGTGATCGACATCAGCGGTTAACGCGATTCGTTCTCATTTATGTTGTTTTTGAGAATCATTCTTGTTACGATGCCGGCCAGACTCAGGTTCCTACACAACGGCCCGGACCGATGGAGATGATGTTTATGGCCTCGCTCGCAAGACATACCCTTTCACTCGCGCTCGCTGCGGCGCTCGCCACGACGACCCTCGCGGCGGCGGCGCAGGAGAAGCTGCTGAACCTCTACTCGTCGCGTCACTACCAGACCGACGACGCGCTCTACGCGAACTTCACGAAGCAGACCGGTATTCGTATCAACCGCATCGAAGCCGGCGAAGACCCGCTCATCGAGCGCCTGAAGAACGAAGGCACTGCAAGTCCCGGAGACGTGCTCGTGACCGTCGATGCCGGCCGTCTGTGGCGCGCGGAACAGCTCGGGCTCCTGCAGCCTATCAAGTCCCCCACACTCGATGCGCGCCTGCCCGATCACCTGCGCGCGAGCAGCCGACAATGGTTCGGCTTCTCGGCGCGAGCACGTGTGATCGTTTATAACAAAGCTACGGTCAATCCGGCCGACGTTCAAAATTACGAAGACCTCGCCAACCCGAAGCTCAAAGGAAAAGTCTGCACGCGCTCGGGCAGCCACGTTTACAACCTGTCCCTCATGAGCGCGCTGATCGAGCACTGGGGCGAGCGCCAGGCGGAAGAGTGGGCAAAAGGCGTCGTCTCGAACTTCGCGCGTGCGCCGCGGGGCGGAGACACGGACCAGATCATGGCCGTTGCAGCCGGCGAGTGCGAAGTGGCAATCAGCAACAGCTATTACTACGTTCGGCTGATGAAGTCCGAGAAGCCCGAGGACAAGAAAGCGATGCAGGCTGTCGGGCTGATCTGGCCGAACCAGAAAAGCTTCGGCACTCACATGAACGTGTCGGGCGCCGGCGTCCTGAAAAGCGCACCGCATCGCGATGCCGCCATTCAGTACCTCGAATACCTGGCGAGCGACTCCGCTCAGAGCTACTTCGCGAACGGCAACAACGAATGGCCGGTTGCGAAGGGCGCAAAGCTCGACAACACGAGTCTCGCGTCCCTTGGCAACTTCAAGACGGATACGCTCAACATCTCGGCGCTCGGGAAAAACCAGCCGGCGGCCCAGAAAATATTCGATCGCGTCGGCTACAAGTAACAGCTGTCAGTTGCCGCGCCGCTCGTGTCCCGTCTTGTTGAGCATGATGCGTGAGAGCAGGATCAGTGGCAGCAGTCCTACCAGCACGATCGTGAGGGCGGGCGTGGCCGCTTCGGAAAGCCGTTCATCGGATGCGAGGTTGTAAGCCTGCACGGCGAGCGTATCGAAGTTGAACGGACGCATTACGAACGTCGCCGGCAGCTCCTTCATCACGTCGACGAACACGAGAAGTCCCGCCGATAGCGTGCTGCGCCACAGCAGCGGCGCATGCACGCGTCCAAGCGTCGCCCACGGGCCGACGCCGAGCGAGCGCGCGGCGCTATCCATGGCCGGTCTGATTTTCGTGAGCCCGGCCTCCACCGGTTGCAGCGCGACGGCGAAGAACCGGACGAGATAGGCGTAGACGAGCGCCGCCATACTCCCGGTCAGGATCAGACCCGGCGATGTGCCGGTCAGCGTTTGGATGGCTGCGGCCAAGACATGGTCGAGGCGCGTCATCGGTATCAGCACGCCGACCGCAATCACCGCCCCGGGCACCGCGTAGCCCATTCCGGCGATACGGATTGCGCCATGCACGAAGGCCGAGCGCGTCGCGCGGCCTGCATAAGCCACGAGGAGTGCCAAACACACTGCGAGAAATGCAGTCAGGGCACCCAGCGATACCGTGTTCCAGGTGAGATCGAGATAGCGGGCACCAAACTGCGTGTCGCCACCGGAAATCGCGAGCTTGAGAAGAATCGCACAGGGCAGCAGAAAACCCAGCACGAGCGGCGTCACGCAAAACAACACCGCGATCACCGCGCGCATGCCCCGCAGCCGGTACACGTTGCGCAAGCGCTTGCGATGCGACGTCGTGTGGAAGGTCGCGCGCGCACGTGTCGCGCGCTCGACGAAAAGCACCAGAAAGACGAAGGCCAGCAGGATCGCCGACAGCTGCGCCGCCGCGACGGGATCTCCGAGCGAGAACCAGGCGCGAAAAATTCCGGTGGTGAACGTCTGCACGCCGAAGTAGGCGACCGTGCCGAAATCGGCAAGCGTCTCCATCAGCGCGAGGGCGGTGCCTGCAACGATTCCGGGACGGGCCAAGGGCAGCGCGACGCGCAGAAACGTCCCCCACGGGCCGAAGCCGGAGCCCCGCGCAACTTCCAGCATGCTGTCGGACTGCTCCAGGAAGGCGGAGCGCGCGAGCAGATACACGTACGGATAGAGCACGAGCGACAGCATGACGACCGCGCCACCGAGGGAGCGTATCTCGGGAAACCAGTACTGCCGCGGTCCCCACCCCGTGAGCTCGCGTAGCCATGTCTGCACGGGCCCCGAAAACTGCAGGAAATCCGTGTATGCATAAGCCATCACGTAAGCCGGCACCGCGATCGGGAGCA
>DASRIK010000669.1:0-3118 GCA_035650035.1 Burkholderiales bacterium
ATGTTCAGGAGTTGCTCGCAAAGAACGCCAACATAGGCGTCGAGCCTTTGAGCCACGGGGACTGCGTCAGTCGACCACCGAAAAACAGTCGACACGTGATCATCTTTCACGACGGGGCTCCCGGTGTGACCGCGCTGCGAGCGCTAATTTGTTCTCCGCGTCCGTGTTACGAGCGCCGCGCGCGCCGCACCATGGCGCCGGCGAGATGCATGCATTCCGGCACAGACTAGCGGTCCGACGTACACTGCGGAAGCCAATATGTCTTTATGGAATCCATTGGGAAATACGCTAGATGCTCGACGGTGTGACATTGGATCAGCTGCGTACCTTCGTTGCTGCAGCCGAGCAAGGAAGCTTCTCTGCAGCCGGCCGCAAGCTCAAACGATCTCAATCGGTCGTGAGCCAAACTCTATCCACGCTCGAGCATCGCCTCGGTGTAAAGCTGTTTGACCGCAAGGCGCGATACCCGACACTCACAGATGCAGGATGCGCATTGCTGGAACATGCTCGCCATGTGGCCGACGGCGCCGATGACCTCAAGGCGCGCGCAAAAACACTGCGCGAGGGCTTGGAAGCAGAGCTGAGCGTTGTCGTCGATGTCGTCTTTCCGATGGCGGCGCTCACCCAGGCCGTGGGATTGTTCCGCGCCAAGTACCCCAGCACGCTGCTTCGCTTGTATGTCGAAGCTCTGGGTGGCGCTATGGAACCCGTCGTCGACGGCCGTTGCCGCATCGGCATCGTGGGCACGCTGCCGACGATTCCGCCGGAGCTGCAATCGAGGCCTTTGTTCGAAGTTCCTTTCGTCAGCGTCGTCGCTCCGCTGCATCCTCTCGCGTCGGTTCGGGGCATCGTCCCAAAGACAGAGGTAGGAAAGCACGTCCAACTAGTGCTGAGTGATCGCACATCCTTGTCCAAGGGGCGAGACTTCGGCGTGCTTGCAACGCAAACGTGGAGACTGGCAGACATGGGCGCAAAGCTGGCGTTTCTTCGCGCCGGATTCGGTTGGGGTCAGATGCCCATTCCAATGGTTCAAAAGGACATCGACGAAGGCGCGCTCGTCAAGATCCGCGTCGAGGGCTTGCGTCCTCGTACGCAATTTCTTCCCATGTTTGCGGTATATCGGAAAGACTCTCCGCCGGGGCCGGCGGGACGCTCGCTCGTCGATTGGCTGCGTCGAGCGAACGCGCCACGCAACTAGAGCTAGCTCGCGGCGGCAGGGGGACCGAAGCCAGCTTCCAGCCAGAGCCTCTCCTGGTTCAACGCACACACACGGCTTAACGGAGCTGCAGGGACAGCACAAATCGTCGAACACGATTTTCCGCTGAAGTAATGAATCCCATCAAATCCTCATCGCGACCGAACTCATCGGATCCGCAGAGCCTTGCCCACACTGCAGTCTACGTTAGCGATAGATCTGCGCGTCGACCCGCTCACTCGAACAGGCTGACGATGCTTTGGTACTTTTCGATGTACCACCGGTTTTCATTGTTGTATCTCGGGATCGGCACCGGACGGATATCCGTGCCTTCCGCTTTCCAGACACAGGGACAAGTCACCGAAGCTCCTGCGAGCTGCACTCCCGGGCGGCTCAGTTCGTCGAGCTTGACCTTCATTCGAGTCAGGACACGGTAGAGCTTCGTGACGTTTCGGGGTCCGCCGTTGTACGCGGCGACCGGAAAGATGCCCAGCACGGCCGGGTTGGCACGATACGCGAGGCGGATGTCTGCACGCATCCCCGCCAACTCGAGATCCAGCAGGCAGACCGCCGCTTTCATGGCGTTCAGCAGATTCGTCGCGCCACTCTCGAAGATCGGGTCGAGCCTTGCGCCGGGGCAGCGTCTGACCACGAGCGCGTAGGTCCCGTTTCCTTTGCGGTTGGTGAATTGCATTGGCCCTAACGCATTTGCGCTCGAGACGCTGTACCGATACGCCTCCTCCTGCTTGAGCCCGTACTGGCTCAGTACCTCGTCGAAGGCGAGCGCCTGCTTCTCCACGTAATCGCTGTCATCAGTCTGCTCGATGACCGCAAGCGTCATGATGACTTGGAGAGGAATGGAATCGGCGAGCAGCCCTCCGGGAAAGGCCGCGCTCGGCACCTTCGCGAGACGCAGCTCCTCGATCGCCTTGCGCGCCGTGGCGACCAGAAACTCCTTTCCGCTGCTGACGAAACCCGGGTCGAAGGTGTCTTCGGTGAAGGGCAGATAGACGATCGGTTTCGCGGTCCGAGCGACGGCGCGCCACTGCCGGCGCTTGAGAAGGTTGTTGTCGAATACGGGGAATTTGCGTCCATAGACCTTCAAGGGATTCCCATCCTGGGAGAAGGCTAACATCAGCCGCTCGGCACCGGTGCCCTTCACGTGCCGCGCCTGGATACCGGGCGTGAGGGTGCGAAAAGGCAAGGGCTTCCGGCCGGGTTTCCACTTGATCGGCGGACGCGGGAGCTCGATATGGGCGACGGACCACTGCTGCGTCGCGTCGTTCCACAGCGCAAAGGCCACGGGGCGACCGCGGAGAACTTCATTCTTCCCCTTTCCGGTGAAGACGTATTGAAGTTCGACGTCACGGAGCAGTGTCTGCGCTTCGGCGACGAGATCGTGGATCACCTGGTGACGGTTAAGGCTGCGGCCCTGGACGACGACCTCCTCGGGCCCCTCATTGGGATGCTCCGACTCGGCAACGGCAAGTGGAACCTCGCCTTCTTCCTGCTTCGAAGCTGCTTGCGCGATGGGAGCCCCTGACTCAGTCAAAGCTGGCTCGATCGACGCTGCCGCCTCGGCCGCAGGGGCGCGTACTGCGTCGATCAGCGTCGGCTCATCAGTGGCGCCGCCTGTCATCGCGCATCCAGCACAGGTCAGGGATACCAGCATGAGGGTCAACGCGGCCTGTTTCATCATGCTCATCTTTTTCGTGACTTTCGTTACAGTCGAGCAATGGATCGGCCGCCGACCTGCATCGATGCTGCCGAGCAGCGACTAGGCAGCTTCTCCATGGTGGAAGTTGAGCATACCACCGAGCCGCTGGCGACACTGCACCCGAGCATTACGCCGGCTTGTGCAGCGCCGGCACTCTGCAGCAGCTGGAATCTAGTGCTCGCCGAATCTTGCCGACTAGTGAACCG
>DASRIK010000670.1:0-2280 GCA_035650035.1 Burkholderiales bacterium
CAATGGGTCGGGCTTTCGTCGATGGTCGCCCAGTGCACATCGAGAATATCGAGATGGATCCCGACTACGACCCGTGGACGCGAGAGGTCCTGTCCCGCGCGGCCGCCTATCGGACGTTCCTGGCAGTTCCCATCCTGCAGAACGGCCTACCGATCGGCGCGATCGGATGTGGTCGACACGAGATGAAACCCTTTACGGCCCCCCAGATCGAGCTCGTAAAGACCTTCGCCGATCAGGCGGTGATCGCGATCGAGAATGTGCGTCTCTTCAACGAGACGAAAGAGGCGCTCGAGCAGCAGACGGCGACTTCCGACATCCTGCGCGTCATCTCTAGCTCGACCACTGATGTGCAGCCGGTGTTCGACGAAATCGTGAAGAGTGGCCTGAAGCTCTTCCCAGGGTCCACTGTCGTCGTTGCACTTCCGGACGACGAGCGGGTCCGTATCGCGGCAGTCGCAACGGCGAACGATGCGGACGAGGCCGCGATTCGTTCTGTCTTCCCGATAGCCCTCAGGCGTGAATACATGCACGCGGTCGCGATCATGGAGCGGCGCCTAATCGATGTGCCCGACGCGGCAACCTATACAGACCCGTCGCTCCCCGGAGTCCACAGCTTCCTCGCCACCGGGCTCCGAGCGGCCACCATTGTGCCGATGCTGCGCGGCGATGCGGCGATCGGTGCGATCAGCGTGATCCGGCGCGCGCCTGGCCCGCTCACCGACAAGCAGATGGCGCTGCTGCGGACGTTCGCCGACCAAGCCGTGATAGCGATCGAGAACGCACGCTTGTTCAAGGAGCTGCAGGAGCGTACTGAGGCGCTTACGAAATCGGTGGGGCAGCTCACCGCGCTAGGCGAAGTCGGGCAGGCGATCAGCTCGACGCTCGACTTAGGGACGGTACTGAAGACGATAGTGTCGCGCGCTGTGCAGCTCACACGGCTCGACGCCGGAGCGATCTACGAATACGACGAGCCCAGCGAGCAGTTCCACCTGCGCGCCGCTGAGAACATCAGTGAGGAAGCTCTAGCGGTTTACCGCAGCACGCCCATCCGCAAAGGCGACGGGGCCGTGGGCGGCACGGCGGTCGGGCGCGAGCCGATTCAGATCCCCGAGACACAGGACGAGAGCTACAAGAGCCAGTTCCGCGATCTCATCATCCGCACCGGTCGCAGGGCACTGCTCGCGGTACCGCTCATCCACGAAGAGCAGATCGTAGGGGCGCTCGCCGTGCAGCGGAACACGCCCGGGCCGTTTGCTGACGAAGTCGTTGAACTACTCAAGACTTTCGCCACGCAGTCGGCACTCGCGATCCAGAACGCGAAACTCTTCCGCGAGCTTCAGGAGAAGAGCGCGCAACTAGAAGTGGCGAACAAGCACAAATCCGATTTCCTCGCCAACATGTCCCATGAGCTGCGCACGCCGCTTAACGCCATCATCGGATTTTCCGAGGCACTCATGGATCGGATGTTTGGCGACTTGAACGAAAAGCAGCTCGAGTACCAGAAGGACATCCACGAGTCCGGCAAGCACTTGCTATCACTCATCAACGACATCCTCGACCTCTCGAAGATCGAGGCGGGCAGGATGGAGCTCCAGCTATCAAGCTTCCACCTCCCCACCGCAGTGTCCAATGCGGTGACGCTCATCCGGGAACGAGCGATGCGCCACGGCATTACGCTCGGCATCGAGATTGACCAGCGGCTCGGCGACTTTCAGGCCGATGAGCGCAAGGTGAAGCAGATTCTCCTCAACTTGCTCTCGAACGCGGTCAAGTTCACGCCGGACGGTGGCCGGGTGGACGTGACCGCGATGCTCGGTAACGGTAGGGTGGAAATCGCGGTGAAAGACACCGGCGTAGGTATCGCGCCCGACGATCAGGGCTCGCTCTTCGAGGAGTTCAAGCAACTCGGCAAGGACAGCATCCGCAAGGCCGAAGGCACGGGCTTGGGCCTCGCCCTTACCAAGCGCCTAATCGAGTTGCACGGCGGTCAAATCTTCGTCGACAGCGCCGTCGGTAAGGGCTCGACCTTCCGGGTCTTGCTACCGGCGCCTGGTGTTACTTGGGTTGCTGCGTAATACGAAGGTATGGCTTCGGCGCCTTCCACCCCTGCGGGAAAAGCTTTTTCGCGTCCTCGTCGGTGACGGAGCCGGCGATGATGACGTCCTGGCCCTGCTTCCACTGCGCCGGCGTGGCGACCTTGTGCTTCGCCGTCAGCTGCATGGAATCGAGTGCGCGCAGGATCTCGTCGAAGTTGCGGCCCGTAGTCATCGGGTAGAACAG
>DASRIK010000671.1:0-2243 GCA_035650035.1 Burkholderiales bacterium
TCTACTGGCTGGGCACGTCCATGGGCGGGCTGCTTGGCATCATTATCGCGTCACTCCCACGCAATCCCCTTCGTAAGCTCGTCGTCAACGACGCGGGCATGCTCGTCCCCAAAAGGGCGCTCGAGCGTCTGAAGCTGTACGTCGGAAAAGACCCGCGCTTCCCAAGCCTCGAAGCCCTGGAAAAACACGTGCGCCAGGTCTCGGCGCCTTTCGGCCGGCTCACGGACGAGCAATGGCGCCACCTTACGCTCCACGGTGCAAAAACCTACCCGGACGGCACCTGGGGCCACCGCTACGACCCGGGCATCGGGCATGTTTTCGAAGGCGAATTACAGGATATCGACCTCTCCGCCCAGTGGGATGCGGTGACGTGTCCGACGCTGCTCCTTCGCGGAGCGCAATCCGACGTGCTTCTGCGCGAGACGGCCGAAGCGATGACGCAGCGCGGTCCGAAAGCGAAGCTCGTCGAGTTTCGCGACATCGGGCACGCGCCGATGCTCATGACGGCCGAACAGGTAAACATCGTCCGCGATTTCCTGCTGGACGACGGCACCCCCTGATCCCCGCGCATCACGTGGGTCGTCAGCGGGCGTTGAACTCCGCGACGTAGTCGGGTTCCACGTCTTTCACGCTGCTTCCAGATCGGTGTAGATCGTCCTGGCGTTGGGATCGTTGCCTGGCCAGCGGCGTCGCCGGCCCGTCGCCCGGCGAACATCCAAGCGGCGCGGGGACAGGGCTCCAGAAGCGGCAGAGCGTACCTTCGTCGATTCGCGGCTCGTCTGAAGCGTAACCCAGCGGATGCGGGTACCTGAATCCGGTCATGGCCCAGGTTCCTTCTCGCGCATGGATTGCTCCATCGCCTGCAGCAATGCGCCCGGCTCCTGCGCGCCGGAGACACCGACGCGCCGGTTGAAAATGAAAAACGGCACGCCACTGATTCCAGCTTCGCGCGCTTCGACATCGCCTCTGAGAACGAGATCGCGATCCGCGCCGCTTTCGAGATAGGCTGTCGCCCCTCCGCGATCGAGCCCCGCTCTCGCGGCGATATCGGCGAGGATGCTGCGATCGGTGAGATTCGCGCCCTCGATGAAGTAGGCTTTGAAGAGCTCCTCCGCGAGCTCGTTCTGCCGACCCTCGCGCTCACCGAACGTGAGTAGGCGATGTGCATCGAGCGTGTTGGGCTGCACTGTGATGCTCTCGAACGCGAAAGGAATATCGACCGTCTGCCCTGCAGCGGCAACGCGCGAATAGACCTGAGGACCGCGCCCGGGGCCCCATTTGCGCTCGATGTACTCGCGGCGCGGCATGCCCGATGCGGGCAGGTCCGGATTCAGTTGGAAAGGCAGCCAGCGCACGGCCGGCTTCGCTTCACCGGGATGCTTCTCGCTCCAGGCCGCGAGCGCGGCTTCGAGCCTCCGCTTCCCGATGTAGCACCAGGGTCAGACGACGTCAGAGACGATCTCGATCCGCAAGGGCTCGGCCATGCTGTTCTCCTTTGCCGCGGCAATGAATCCTTGCGAGCTCCGCCCGCAGCCGCGGCTCGATTACACCTCAGAAGGAAAGCGCGCTGAAACGTTGAGCAGGGGCCCCACTTGAGGGGATGCGACCGTGTAAGCGCGCATGAGCCCGCAGTTTGAACTCGCGCTCCACAGCCCGCTGCCGGGTCGCACCTACCGCTACGCGGCAGGCACCGCTCCTCCGTCCGCGGGCTAGGTTTCCCTCCGAGACCTCCCTTCCTCAACCACCACCGCAAATATAGACGGGAACGCACCGTCAGTCACGCCGCACTGTCGCGGGCGAGCATGCGGGCATCGGTCGCGTCGAGGTCGGCCAGTAAGTTGGTGCCCGACGCCGCGAAACGCCGCGCCGCCGCGAGCGGCCGTTCGTCGCGCTCGTGATCGAGCGACCACTGGGCCTGTCTCGAAAGCAGCGCAAGCGCGATGGCGCGTCCCAGTGTCAGCGCGAATCGGCGCGCACCGGCCTCCAGTGACGCCGCGTTTTGCGAACGCTCGACGAACCAGAGCCGCGCCGCTTCGAGCGTCTGCTCCACGCGTGCCGAAATTCGGACGAGATCGGGATGCCGCACGCCCTGCATGATGTAGCGCGCCTCGCGTTCGAGCAGCTCCAGCCCCCGCGCGCCGTCGATCGCCCGGAGTGTATCGAGCGAGAGCACGTTCGTGGTACCTTCCCAGATCGGCAGGACCTGCGCATCGCGCAGAAGCATCGGCAATCCCGTGTCTTCC
>DASRIK010000672.1:0-2904 GCA_035650035.1 Burkholderiales bacterium
CGTTCCTCCGCGCGATCGGCCCGGAGCCCTGGCGTGCCGCTTACGTGCAGCCTTCGCGTCGCCCCAAGGACGGCCGCTACGGCGAGAATCCGAATCGACTCCAGCTCTTCTACCAGTACCAGGTGGTGCTCAAGCCCGCCCCCGAGGACGTGCTCGAGGTCTACCTGGAAAGCCTCCGGCACCTCGGCGTCGATCTCGCGCGCCACGACGTGCGCTTCGTCGAGGACGACTGGGAGTCGCCGACGCTCGGCGCGTGGGGCCTCGGATGGGAAGTGTGGCTGAACGGCATGGAAGTCACGCAGTTCACGTACTTCCAGCAGGTCGGCGGGCTCGACTGCAGGCCCGTCCTTGGCGAGCTCACGTACGGACTCGAGCGCCTTGCCATGTATCTGCAGGGCAAAGACAACATATTCGATCTCGTGTGGGTCGACGGCGTCACATATCGCGACGTCTATCACCAGAACGAAGTCGAGCAGTCGAAATACAACTTCGAGCTTGCGAACGTCGAGTGGCTGCTGCGGCTCTTCAACGATTTCGAAAGCGAAGCGAAGCGTCTCGTTGAAGCGGGTCTCGTACTGCCGGGGTACGAGATGGTGCTCAAGTGCTCGCACACCTTCAATCTGCTCGATGCGCGAGGCGCCATATCCGTGACGGAGCGCGCCGCCTATATCGGCCGGGTGCGTGCGCTCGCGCGGCTGGTCGCGCAAGCCTATTATGCTTCGCGTGAAGCGCTCGGTTTTCCGATGTGCAAGGAGACTGTGACCGCATGAGCGCAGCAACGCTGCTCGTCGAGCTTCTCACCGAAGAGCTGCCGCCGAAAGCGCTCGCACGCCTGGGCAAAGCTTTCGCGGAGGCTTTGCAGGCGGACCTGCGGCAAGACGGTCTACTGGGCAGTGAGAGCCAAATGCGATGGTTCGCGACGCCGCGGCGGCTGGCGGTGCAGCTGACAAACGTGCTCGCGGTGGCACCAGATGCGCGCATCGAACGCCAAGGTCCCGCCGTCAAGTCCGCTTTAGACGCGAACGGCAATCCGACACAGGCCTTGATCGGCTTCGCGCGCAAGTGTGGCGTCGATATAGCCGAACTGCAGCAGCGCCCCACGCCCAAAGGCGCAGTCTTTTTTTACAGCGCTATGGCCACAGGCACGGCGCTCGAAACGAATCTTGACCTCAAGGTGTCCGCAGCTCTGAAAGCGCTGCCGATTCCGAAAGTCATGCGCTGGGGCAGCGGAGACGCCGAATTCGTGCGGCCGGTGCACGGTCTCGTGATGCTCCACGGGGCGCGTGTGATTCCAGGCTCTGTACTCGGTCTGGAAAGCGGCCGAAGCACGCGTGGTCACCGCTTCCTCAGCGCCGGCCCCGTGAACATCGAACGCGCGGATGATTACGGCGACGTGCTGCGCGAGCGTGGATACGTCATCGCAAGCTTCGACGCGAGACGCTCCGACATCGCGCAGGCGCTTACGAAAGCTGCAGGTCGGGACAGCAGTTTCGCAGCGGACGACGCGCTGCTCGACGAAGTCACTGCGCTGACGGAATCACCCGTGGTGTACGAGGGCCGCTACAGCAGTGAATTTCTCGAGGTGCCGCAGGAGTGTCTGGTTCTCTCGATGAAGCAGCACCAGAAGTATTTCCCGCTGCTCGATCGCGCCGCAAATCGCCTCGTTCCGCGTTTTCTCGTGGTGTCGAACCTGCCGACGAAGGACGCGGGCAACATCGTCCATGGAAACGAGCGGGTGCTCCGGGCGCGCCTTTCGGACGCCAAGTTCTTCTACGAGCAGGATCGGAAGGTCCGGTTGGATGCACGGGTGCCCCAGCTCGCGAACGTGGTCTATCACAATCGGCTCGGCTCACAGCTCGAGCGCGTTGAACGTCTGCGGCACCTGGCAGGACAATACGCGCGGCCGTTGAGCATTGACCCGCAGCCGGCGGAGCGAGCCGCATGGCTCGCCAAAGCCGATCTGCTGACGGGCATGGTGGGCGAGTTTCCGGAGCTGCAGGGCATCATGGGACGTTATTACGCGCTCCACGACGGCGAGGCGGCCGAGGTTGCCGACGCCATCGAAGCGCACTATCGCCCTCGCTATGCAGGCGACGCAGTCCCGCAGTCGTTCGTGGGCTGTGCAGTCGCGCTTGCCGACAAGCTCGAAACGCTCGCAGGTCTTTTCGGCATAGGGCAGCAGCCGACCGGCGACAAAGACCCCTTCGCGTTGCGCCGCCAGGCACTCGGGGTCGTACGTATTCTGGTGGAGCGCGCCCTTCCGCTCGAGCTTTCCTCCCTCATATCGCAAGCGTTCGCGGCTTTCCCGGACTCGCTCGAGCTGAAGCCTGCGCAGGCGGACCTCGCGTCGTTCCTGTATGAGCGCATGCGCGGCTATTTCGCCGAAAGCGGCTATTCCGCGATGGAAGTGGACGCCGTTCTCGCACTGAAGCCGGAGCGGCTGGATCTCGTTCCGCTTCAGCTCGAAGCCGTCAAGATGTTCAACACGCTGCCCGAAGCGCCCAGCCTGGCGGCGGCCAACAAGCGGATCAGCAACATCCTGAAGAAGGCGGGAGACGTGCCGCCGCAATTCGAGACGAGTCTCCTCGTCGAAACCCCTGAACGGGTGCTCGCGGCCAAGTTCGCGGATGCACGCTCGACCGCCGAAGAGCTGTATGCGGCCCAGGACTATACCGGAATGCTGAAAGCGCTCGCCGCGCTGAAGGAACCGGTCGACGCGTTTTTCGACGGCGTGATGGTGATGACCGACGACGAACGGCTGCGCCGGAATCGAGTGGCGCTGCTTGCACAGCTTCAGCAGACGATGAATCGCATCGCAGACATCTCGAAGCTCGCCGTAGAGCGGTAGATGAAGCTCGTCATTCTCGACCGGGATGGCGTGATCAACCACGACAGCCACGACTT
>DASRIK010000673.1:0-7543 GCA_035650035.1 Burkholderiales bacterium
TCGGCGATCATTTTCTTCTGCTACTTCTACACGGCCCTCGTCTTCAATCCCAAGGAAACGGCGGACAACCTGAAGAAAAGCGGCGCATTCGTGCCGGGCATACGGCCCGGCGACCAGACGGCGCGCTACATCGAGAAGATCATGATGCGGCTCACGCTCACGGGCTCGATCTACGTGACGCTCGTGTGCCTGTTGCCCGAGCTTCTGATCGTCTGGAAAAACGTGCCGTTCTATTTCGGCGGCACGAGTCTTTTGATCATCGTCGTGGTGACGATGGACTTCATGGCACAGGTCCAGGCGTACGTGATGTCGCACCAGTACGAGAGCCTGCTCAAAAAGGCGAACTTCAAGGGCGGCGTGTTCCCGACACGGTAATGGCGAAAGAAGAAACGATCCAGATGCAGGGCGAGATCGTCGAGACCCTGCCTAACGCGACATTCCGGGTAAAGCTCGAGAACGGTCACATCGTGCTGGGTCATATCTCCGGGAAGATGCGTATGCACTACATCCGCATCCTTCCGGGCGACAAGGTGACGGTGGAGCTCACGCCGTACGATTTGACGCGCGGCCGCATCGTATTCCGCGCGAAGTGAAAGGAAGAGAGATGAAAGTGCTCGCATCGGTTAAACGCATCTGCCGCAACTGCAAAGTGATCAAGCGCAAAGGCGTGGTTCGCGTGATCTGCAGCAAGGACCCGCGACATAAACAACGCCAGGGATGAAGAGCAACGATGCGCCCTGCGGGCGAGAAGCCTCCAGGCCTGTCCTGAGCTTGTCGAAGGACGCCTGGCGGCGTTAGAGAAAATTTTGTTGAGAATGAGGCGGTTAGATAGTAAAATGGATGGTTTTCCGTTTCGCACGCACCTGAAGGATTCCAGAGGTAAGACATGGCTCGTATAGCCGGCGTAAACATTCCGAATCAGCAGCATGCGGAAATCGCGCTCACTGCGATCTACGGGATCGGCCGCAGCCGGGCCCGCAACATTTGCGCGGCCGCAGGCATCGCAGGCACGACGAAGATGAAAGACCTGTCGGACAACGACATGGACCGCCTGCGGGAACAAGTGACGAAGTACACGATCGAAGGTGACCTTCGCCGCGAAGTCTCGATGAATATCAAGCGGCTGATGGACCTCGGCACGTGGCGCGGCAAGCGGCATCGCGCGGGTCTCCCCGTTCGCGGCCAGCGCACCCGCACCAACGCCCGCACGCGCAAAGGACCGCGCAAGGCCGCCGTGAAGATCGTGCGCGCCGGGGCAACGTAAGCTCTACTCGAAGGACACCACAATTTATGGCTAAAGCAAGCACCCGGGTGCGCAAGAAGGTCCGCAAGAACGTCGCGGAAGGCATCGCGCACATCCATGCTTCGTTCAACAACACGATCGTGACGATCACCGATCGCCAGGGCAACGCGCTCGCATGGGCGACGTGCGGCAGCAACGGCTTCAAGGGATCGCGCAAATCGACGCCATTCGCCGCGCAGGTCGCCGCCGAGCAGGCGGGCCGGCTTGCGGCCGAGTCGGGTGTGAAGAACATCGAAGTGCGCATCAAGGGGCCGGGCCCGGGTCGCGAATCGGCCGTGCGCGCGCTGAACGCGGTGGGCTTCAAGATCACCAGCATTTCGGATGTGACACCGGTGCCGCACAACGGCTGCCGTCCGCCCAAGAAGCGGCGCATCTAAAGGAGAACCGAACAGTGGCAAGAAATCTGGACGCGCGCTGCCGGCAATGTCGTCGTGAAGGCGAGAAGCTCTTCCTGAAGGCGGAGAAATGTTTCACCGACAAGTGCGCCATCGAGCGCCGTAACTATCCGCCCGGGCAGCACGGGCAGAAGAACACTCGCCTTTCCGGGTACGGTGTGCAGCTTCGCGAGAAGCAAAAGGTGCGGCGCACCTACGGCGTGCTAGAGCGGCAATTCCGCTTGAATTACCAGCAGGCGGCCGCCAGCAAAGGCGTAACCGGCGAAGCGCTGCTGCAGATCCTCGAAGGCAGGCTCGACAGCGTCTGCTATCGCATGGGTTTCGGCGGCTCGCGCACCGAAGCGCGCCAGCTCGTGCGGCACAACGGCATCCTCGTGAACGGCAAGCGCGTGAACATCCCGTCATACCAGGTACGCCCCGGCGACGTGATCGAGGTCGCGCAGGCCGCGAAAGCGCAGCTGCGCATCAAGGCCTCCGCGGAAGCCGTGGCCTCGCGTGGCTACCCCGAGTGGGTCGAAGTCGACGCCGCCGCGCTGAAAGGCACGTTCAAGGCGCGCCCGCAGCGCTCCGAGCTGCCCTCCACGATCAACGAGTCGCTCGTTGTCGAGTTGTACTCGAAGTAACGAACGAGAGGTATCGATACTATGGCAAGCAGTGCCTTTCTCAAGCCTCGCATCATCGATGTTCAGAACGTGTCGCCCTACCACGCGCGGCTCACGATGGAGCCGTTCGAGCGTGGCTACGGCCACACGCTCGGTAACGCGCTACGGCGCACGCTCCTCTCTTCCATGCCCGGCTATTCCGCGACGGAAGTCAAGATGGCGGGCGTGCTGCACGAATATTCCACGATCGACGGCGTGCAGGAAGACGTCGTCGACATCCTGCTGAACCTGAAGGGCGTCGTGCTGAGAATGCACGGCCGCGACGAAGCGACGCTCACGCTCAAGAAGTCCGGCGAAGGCCTAGTTACGGCGGGTGATATCGAGCAGCAGCACGACATCGAGATCGTCAATCCCGATCATGTGATCGCGCATCTCGCACCGGGCGGGAAGCTCGACATGCAGATCAAAGTGGAGCAGGGGCGTGGTTACATCGCCGCGACGAGCCGGAAAACGGGCGATGAGGGACGTAGCGTCGGCAGCATCATGCTCGACGCATCGTTCAGTCCCGTGCGGCGCGTGAGCTACTCCGTCGAATCCGCGCGGGTCGAACAGCGCACGGACCTGGACAAGCTCATCATGGACATCGAGACGAATGGCGCGATAGAGCCCGAAGAGGCCGTGCGTTACGCTGCCCGCATTCTGGTCGAGCAGCTTTCGGTCTTCGCCGATCTGAAAGGCATGCCCGCGCAGATCGAAGAGAAGAAAGCGACCCAGATCGACCCGGTGCTGCTGCGGCCGGTCGACGACCTCGAGCTCACCGTGCGCTCGGCAAATTGTCTCAAGGCCGAGAACATCTACTACATCGGCGATCTCATCCAGCGCACCGAGACCGAGCTTCTCAAGACGCCGAATCTCGGTCGCAAGTCGCTGAACGAGATCAAGGAAGTGCTGGCCTCGCGCGGGTTGACACTCGGCATGAAGCTCGAGAACTGGCCGCCCGCAGGACTCGAAAAGGTATAAGAACATGCGCCACCGTCACGGCCTGAGGAAACTCAACCGCACGAGCAGCCACCGGCTCGCGATGCTGCGGAACATGAGCTGCTCGCTGCTGAAGCACGAGATCATCAAGACGACGCTGCCGAAAGCGAAAGAGCTGCGTCGCGTGGTCGAGCCGATCATCACGCTCGGCAAGGCGCCATCGCTCGCTAACCGGCGTCTCGCTTTCGATCGGCTGCGCGACCGTGCCGTGGTGGTGAAGCTCTTCGACGAAATCGGTCCGCGATATGCGGCGCGCAACGGCGGTTATCTGCGGATTCTGAAGTTCGGTTTCCGCAAAGGCGACAACGCGCCGATGGCACTCGTCGAGCTCGTCGATCGTCCCGAGGTGGAAGAACAGCCGGAAGCTGGCGAAGGCAAGACGTCGAAGAAAGCCGAGCCTTCCGAGCAGGCCACCGCCTGACCGGGCATCGCATTCGGCAGCGCCTCGGCGGGTAAACACCTCAGAGGGACACCCTGAGCATGGCCTGTGTCTTCGCAGGCCGCGTTCCCTCCGAGACCTTCCTTCCTTCAACTCGCGGTTGTCGGCACGATAGTAGTCCTGCACGACTACGGAGCCGGCGATCGGGCGTGTTCTTGGCGCCGTCCCACTTCAGCAGTACATTGCCGCGATGTTGAACACTCTGGAGCTCACGGGTCGCGTACGCACGCACGTAGTGCAGCGGGACGATCTGTGTGCCGCGATATACGCGGACGCGCTCGAGCCGTTTCTCGCCATGAAAGCGGACGCTGCGCGCGCCGGAGTCGACATCGCTGTCGTGAGCTCTTTTCGCGACTTCGCCGCGCAACAGCGGATCTGGGACCTGAAGTATCGGGGCGAGCGGCCGCTCTATGATGCCGAGGGCAACGTGCGCGATCACGCTTCGCTATCGGAGGAAGAGCTCGTCGACGCGATACTCTGCTGGAGCGCGGTGCCGGGGGGTAGCCGCCATCACTGGGGGACCGAGCTCGACGTCGTCGATGCCGCGGCGATGCCTGAAGGTTACCGCGTGCGCCTCGTACCTGCGGAGACGCAGCCGGGCGGCATCTTCTACCGCCTGCACTGCTGGCTCGACGCCAATATGCAGCGCTACGGGTTCTTCCGGCCCTATACGACGTTTCGCGGAGGCGTGCTGCCCGAGCCGTGGCATCTCAGCTACGCGCCGGTGTCGCTCCCTGCGTTACGGGCCCTGACGCTGGAAGTGCTGGCGGAGGCGATCCAGTCGAGCGACATGCTCGGTAAAGAGATCGTAGTGCTCAGGCTCCGACGAATCTACGAGCGTTACGTCGCCAACGTGGACCTTCCCGCGGCCGGCTCGCGCTCCGGCATTGCCTGAACCGCGGCGTGAATCTGCCGATTTTTCTTTTCACCGATTTCGGCTCCGCGGATATTTACGTCGGCCAGGTGAAAGCCGTGCTGCACGCTCGAGCGCGGGCTTGTGCAGTGATCGACCTGCTGAACGACGCGCCAGCGTTCGATATCGTCGCGAACGCGCATCTTCTTGCTGCACTCGTCCGCCGCCTGCCCGCCGAGTCTATCGTGCTCGGCGTCGTGGATCCCGGCGTCGGGAGCCAGCGCGGCGCTGTCATGCTGGAAGCCGAGGGCCGCTGGTTCATCGGGCCCGACAACGGGCTCTTCTCCGTCGTGCGCGCGCGTGCCGCGGCGAGCGCGTGCTTTACGCTCGACTGGCTTCCACAGCCCGAGTCTGCGTCGTTTCATGGCCGCGATCTTTTTGCCCCCGCTGCTGCAGCGATTGCGAGTGGTCGTGTCGACATTCGCTCGCGGGCACGAGAGACCGCGTTGGAGATCGAGCTCGATCCGGCGGACTTTCCGCGGATCATTTACGTGGATCACTACGGTAACGCGATGACCGGGCTTCGCGCGAATACGCTGGATCGCAGGGCGAGCTTGCGGCTGAAGGGTCGCGTGCTGCACTACGTGCGGGTTTTCACGGATGCGCCACGCGGTGAGATCTTCTGGTACGAGAACAGTATCGGGCTCGTAGAGATCGCGGCGAACCAGGCGAATGCATCCTCGCTCCTGGGACTCGCGGTCGGCGACGAGCTCTCCGTCGAGCCCGCGTAGGTCGGATGGTGCCGCAGTCCCTTTCTCTCCATACGATCGGCCACGGCAACCGCTCGCTCGAGGAATTCACGAGCCTGCTGCGCGGCTCGAAGGTCGAGTGTCTCGTGGACGTGCGCGCATTTCCCGGCTCGCGGCGGCATCCGCATTTCGGGCGTGGGGAGCTAGAGCGCACGCTGCCTCTGGCAAACATCGAATACGTGTGGGAAGGCGCAAGCCTCGGCGGGCGACGGCGGCCTCGCGCCGATTCGCCGCATGTGGCGCTCCGCAATGCGAGCTTCCGCGCGTATGCGGATCACATGGAAACGGACGTGTTTCGCGACGGCATCGAGCAATTGCTCGAGCGCGCAGCCGCGCGCTCGGTCGCGATCATGTGCGCAGAACGCCTGCCCTGGCAATGCCATCGCTACATGATTTCCGATTATCTCGTCGCGAACGGCGTGGAAGTGCGACATATCATCGACGCCGCGCCGCCCAAGCCACATGCGCTGCGCGCCGAAGCACGCATCGAGGACGGCCGTCTCGTCTACGACGCCAACGTACAGTCTCAGCTGACGCTGGACTGCTAGCGGCCGCCAGGGGCGCGCTGCGGCTCCGCAAGCGGCAGTCGCACCGTGAATTCGCAGCCTTTGCCCGCGCCTTCGCTGCGGACCTGTACGGATCCGCCGTGCAGCTCCACGAGGTTTTTCACGAGCGAAAGACCGATGCCCAGGCCGCCGTCCGCGCGCGCGACGTTCGCTGCAACCTGCGTGAAGAGATCGAAGATGTGCGGGTGCATCTCCTTCGGAATGCCGACGCCATTGTCCAGCACGTGCACGAGCGCTTCCGTCTGCTCCATGCTGGCGCGAAGTTCGATGTGACCGCCTTCGGGGGTGTACTTTGCGGCATTCCCGAGGAGATTCAAGAAAACCTGCTCTAGCCTGCCGGCATCGCCATTGACGACGATCGGCGCGGGCAGCACGTGCTGCGTGAATCGATGGCGCCGCTCCGCGAACAGCGAGCTCGTAGTCTCGACCACACGGGAGAGCACTTCCCGCAGATCGAGCGGCTCCAGGGCGAGCTGCACCTTGCCCGCGCTGATGCGCGTCACGTCGAGGAGATCGTCGACCAGGCGCCGGATGAACTCGACCTGACGCTCGATCAGCTCGATTGGGTATTGCAGCGCGGCATCCTGCGGCTCCGCCATGCGCATCAGCTGAAGTGCGTTCATGAGCGGCGCGAGCGGGTTGCGAAGCTCGTGCGAGAGCGTCGAAAGAAAGATGTTCTTGTGTTCGTCGGCTTTCACGAGCGCTTCCACGCGATTGCGCAGCGTCTCGAGCTGCTCTTTCACGTCGGTTCGATTGCGCAGCGTCTTGGCGAATGCGATCACGTCGCCCTTGTCCGTGCGCAACGCAGTCGTGGAGCCCGTCGCCCAGAACCTGGACCCATCCGCGCGCTGGAGCCACCGGTCGTTGCTCACGTCGGTGCTCTGGGCCGCGACGCGCAGCTCGTAGTCCGGGACGCCCTGCTGCACGTCTTCGGCCGTGAAAAGGCGGTGCAGACTCAGGCCGATCATTTCATCGCGCGCATAGCCAAACACACGCGCGGCAGTAGGACTGCACCAGAGTATCGTGCCGTTGGTGTCGAGCAGCAGCGACGCCTGGTCGCTCGACTGCTCCGCCTGCATGAACAGAAGACGCTCGATTTCCATCGATAGCGTGAGGGCCTAACCGATGCGCGCCCGTGAGCGGCGCGCCTGGACGGAGGTGCAAGAAGTACGCCGCGCCCACCTCCGGCACTGTTTTAATGCGGAATCAGGACCTTAGCGCTGAAGGACCCACTTCGCGCCCTGGACGCGAAAAATCGAAAGGTAGGGCTGTTTGAGCTCGCCATTCGCGTCGAACTCGATTTCGGCCGTGACGCCCGGGTGTCTCATCTGTCGCAACAACGGGAGATATCGTGCGGGTTCGGTCGAGCCTGCTTTCTGCATCGCTGCGGCGAGCACCATTACGCCATCATAGAAGTACGGAGCATAGAGGCCGATCTCCTGCTTGTAACGCTGACGATACCGGTCGCGGAATGCGCCGCCTTGCGGCCTCGTCGACAGTGCAGCGCCGGGCGTCGATGCGATGTGTCCTTCCGCGGC
>DASRIK010000674.1:0-4123 GCA_035650035.1 Burkholderiales bacterium
TCAGTCACCGGGTCGCCGTGATGTACCTCGGCAAAATCGTGGAGCTCACCGACAAGCGATCGCTTTTCAGCACCCCCCAGCATCCCTACACGGAAGCGCTGCTCGCGGCGGTGCCGGTACCCGATCCAACGTTCAAACGCAGCCGTGCGATCGTCCCCGGTGACGTGCCCAGCCCGATCGAGCCGCCCTCCGGGTGCCGTTTTCACACGCGCTGTCCTTATGCTTTCGAGCGCTGCCGGATAGAGGAGCCCATGATGCGCGAAGTTAAACCGCAACATTTTGCCGCGTGCCATCTGCGATGAGTGCCGTCCGAACCATCGCGCGCGTGGCGCTGTGCTGCACGGCAGCCGCAGTGCTGCCGCATGCATACGCGCAGGCCGCTTCGACAGGCCCAGGACAGGGCTATCCTGCAAAACCGATCCGGCTGATCGTCCCGAACGCGCCGGGCGGCGGAACGGACACGGTGGCGCGCGCGATCTCGGAGAAGCTCAGCCCGGCTCTGGGTCAGCAGATCATCGTCGACAATCGCGGCGGCGCGGGCGGGCGCATCGCGGCCGAGCTCGTCGCGCGGGGGCCGAAGGACGGTTACACACTTCTCCTCGGCAGCGCCGCCACGCTCATCACCGGACCGGCGCTCGACCGCGACCGCAATTACGATCCCCTGAAGGACTTCGCCCCGATATCGCTCGCCGGGACGACGGCTTACATGCTGGTTGCGCATCCGAGCCTCGCGGCAAAAACGGTGAGCGATCTCATCGCGCTCGCGAAGGCGAAGCCGGGCCGTATCGCGTATGCGAGCACCGGCCAGGGCGGCCCGGGTCACCTCGGCGCCGAGCTTTTCCAGGCGATGGCGCAGGTGAAGCTCACGCACGTGCCGTACAAAGGCGGCGCGCCCGCCATGCTCTCGCTTCTGCAAGGTGAGACGCAGGTGATGGTGAGCAACTTCGTGACAGCGCTGCCGCCCGTGCGCGCGAATCGCGTGCGGGCGCTGGGCGTAACCAGCCTGAAACGAACTTCTCTCGCGCCGGACATTCCGACGATAGACGAAGCGGGACTTCGCGGTTTCGAGCTCCAGCAGATGTATTCTCTCGTCGCTCCCGCCGGCACGCCCGCACACGTCGTGCAGCGTCTCAATCGTGAAATGGCGCAGCGACTGCCTGCGGACGATGTGAAGCAGCGTTTCGCGAACGAAGGGGTCGAGGTCGCGGTTTCGACGCCGGCGGAGCTCGGCAAGCTCACCGCCGCAGAGCTCGCGAAGTGGAGCCGCGTGATTCGCGAGGCGGGAATCAAAACAACGGAGTAATTCGACGAAGGAATCGGCCATGAACAAAACCAAAGCGCGCCGCATGCGCGAGCTGCTGCAGGAAGGCATCGTCGTGTCACCGGGCGTCTACGACGGCTACAGCGCGCGGCTCGTCGAAAAAATGGGCTTCCAGGCGTGCTCGACCACCGGCGCGGGCGTTGCGAACTCGAGACTCAGCCAACCCGACGTCGGCATCATGACGCTCACGGAAAACGCGGAAGCGTGCTCACGCTTCGCCAACACCATTTCGATTCCCATGATGGCCGATGCGGACACCGGCTACGGGAACGCCATCACCGTTTACCACGCCGTGCAGTATTTCGAGCAGGCCGGCGTCGTCGGCATCAATATCGAAGACCAGGTCTGGCCCAAGCGCTGCGGACACATGCGCGGCAAAGCCGTGATCGACGCGCACGAGATGGCCAAGAAAATCGAAGCCGCGGTGAAAGCCAGGAAGGACCCGGATTTCATCATCAACGCGCGCACCGATGCGATCGCCGTGGAAGGCATCGAAGGCGCAATCGGGCGAGCGAAACTCTATCTCGAGGCAGGCGCCGACATGGTCTATCCCGATGCGATCGCTTCCGAGGATCAGATCAGGCGTTTCTGCGATGCCGTCGCGCCGGGCTACGTCAGTATCAGCATGGGTTTCGGCATCCGCTCGCGGCCGACGACACCGACGCTTTCGGTAAAGCATCTCGCCAGGCTCGGCGTGCGCAGGGTCTCTTTTTCACGACTGCTCGCGGGTGCTGCGCTCATGGGCATGAAAAAGGCGCTCGAAGTGTTTACGGACAGCGTGAAGACCGGCGAGGCTCACGAGCGGCCCGATCTCGTCGTGGGCATGGACGAGATCACCGACCTCATGGGTTACGCACTCATCAACCAGCTCGAGAACGACTTCTCGACCGAAGAAGATCTGAGAGCGCGCTACAAAGGCGAGCGGCCGGACCTCGTCGTACGCGGGGGGCACTCTTAGTGATGGGCGTCGCTGCTCGCGCCGTCTGCACGGCGCGGCGTGTGCTGGCGCGCGATGGCCGCGATCTCCCAGGCAGGAGCCGGGCGGCCCAGCAGGAAGCCCTGCATTTCGTCGCACCCGTTCTCGGCGAGAAATGCGACCTGGCTTTCGTGCTCGACGCCTTCGGCAACGACCTTGAGTCCGAGGCTGTGAGCCATGGTGATGATCGCTTTCGCCACGGAAGCGTCGTGCTCGTTGTGCGGCAGACCCGTGACGAACGAGCTGTCGATCTTCAGCGCATCGATGGGTAAACGCTTGAGGTCGCTCAGTCCCGCGCGCCCGGTGCCGAAATCGTCGATCGTTATCGTGACGCCGAGCGCCTTCAGCTTCTCGAGCGAGGCGGCGATATCGCCGTCCTGAACGGCGGTTGCCTCGGTGAGCTCGAGCTCGAGAAGACTTCCGTTGACCGAATGCTCGCGTAATGCCGCCTCGACGACCGCCGCGATGTTGCGCTGGCTGAATTGCTTGGCGGAAACATTCACCGACACCGGCAGCAGCTCGATGCCCGCGCGCTGCCATTCCGCAATCTGCCTGCAGGCGCTTTGAAACACCCAGTCGCCGACCGGTCTGATGAGGCCGGACGACTCGAGCGCCGGCAGGAACTCGAGCGGCGCCACGAGCGCGCCGTCGGCACCTCTCCAGCGCAGCAGCGCTTCACATCCCGTAAGGCGACCGGTGCTGATGTCCTTTTTGGGCTGGAAGTGCAGCACGAACTCGCCGGCGTCCACCGCGCGGCGCAGCCGTCGATCGAGATCCAGCTCCTCGAGAGCGCGGTCGTTCATGGCGGACGTGTATGCCTTCACGCCGTTTCTGCCGGAATCCTTCACGAGGAACATCGCCGTGTCCGCGTTCTTCACGAGCGTCTGAGCGTCGGCCGCCGCCGGTGAAGAGATCGCGACGCCGATGCTCGCAGTCACGCGTATTTCGTGGCCGTCCAGCTGAAAAGGCTCGGACAGCAGCGCGAGGGCTTTCTGGGCGACGAGGGCCGCGTGCTCGGGCTTCTCGACGTGCGGCAGGATGACGCCGAACTCGTCGCCCCCGAGGCGCGCAACGGTATCTTCCGTGCGCACGGCTTGCGTGAGGCATGCGGCCACGCGCTGCAGGAGCTTGTCGCCGACGAGATGTCCGAACGTGTCGTTGACGTCTTTGAAGCGATCGATATCGACGAAGACTACTCCTACCACGTGCAGGCCGCGTCGCGCGAGGTTCAGAGCCTGGCCCAGACGGTCGAAAAACAGCGTTCGGTTCGGCAGGCCTGTAAGGCCGTCGAAATGCGCCTGGTGCTGCAGCCGCGCTTCCAGGTTGCGCCGCTCGGTGATGTCCTCGATCGTGCCCGCGACCCGGTAGACGTCGCCGGCGCCGTTCTTCACGGGATATCCGCGTAAGTGCACCCACCGCGTACTGCCATCCGGTCGCACGACGCGGTATTGCACATCGAGCGCGTCCGTTGCCATTTTGCGATGGGCACGAAGCACGTAGGCCCGGTCCTCGGGATGGAGGGTCTTCCTCCAGGCCCGCGGAATGTGCCGCGTCGGAGGCAGCGGGCTCCCATGTATGCGCTCGCATGCAGGACTTGCGTAGATCAACCGGCGCTTCTTCGTGTCCGTAATCCAGAATCCTTCGGGAATGTGATCTGCAAGCTGGCGGAACTGCTGCTCGCTCTCCTGCAGCGCACGCTCCGCCTCGCGCAGCTTGTCACGCTCCCGCCGAAAGCTATTCAAGAAAATGATAATGATGCCGGTAAGTCCGACGTACAGCCCGAGGCTCACGGCGAGATACTCGGGACTGCCGCCGGAGAACGGGTG
>DASRIK010000675.1:0-6100 GCA_035650035.1 Burkholderiales bacterium
CTGTTTCCCCTTCTTGCGGTGTTAGCGATAGGTGCGCTGGCGGGCCGCCTGGGAGTCGACGCCATGCGTCGCCGTCGGCCGGGCTTTCGGGTGATCGTCCGCGATCTCCATGCCGCAGTGTTCGCACGTCTCACAGGTTCCGCCTTCTATGCGGGAAAGGGCCCGGCGAATCGCCGCGAGCTCGGTCATCTTGCGCTTCGCTTCGAGCGCCCGTAAATCGCTGAGCATGCGTGCAACGAACTCGTCTCCGGCATCGCCGCATGAGTGCTGGAAGCGCTCGACCGAGTGGTCGAACGGCAGACTGCGCTGTGAGGCTGCGGACGTGAGAAGCACACGCTTACGGCCGCTCAACAACTGTTGAATGTAGGTCTGTTTGTCGATCGACGAGTGGTCCACCCTGCTTCTCCCCGGGCTGTACGATGCATCCTAGGGACCGTCGTATGGCCGCACCTTGATCTAGAGCAACCATCGTATGCGGAGTCTCGGAAGCCTCGTGCGAGGCCCATGCCCGGCAGATTTAGCCCCAGGACACCTGACGTGGGTCAGCGAGCGTTGCACGCGCGCGGCGCACTATAGGCCCGCGATATCCGGAAAGGAGATCACCATGCCCGTGCTGCCTTCGATAAGACGGGCGAAGACTGATAGTGCCGACCCCCGGGTCGCTGACGTACATAACGGGTCGCCAGAGGCCAGGCGTTCCCTAAAGGACATGCTCATGGATGTTCGCATTCCTGCGGATGCGGCAACCCACCCTGCTCCCGAAGACCGCGAACGCCGCCCGATCGACCGCGCGTTGCGTGCCGCAGTTGGCCGCATGACAGGCGGTCTGTCGGTCGCATCTCTCTCCGCGGCATATGCGAACTGGATCATTCATCTGCTCGCCTCGCCCGGAAAACAGCAGCAATTGCTCGAAAAAGCTTTGCGCAAGGCAACGCTCCTCGCCTCGTGGACGGCGAGCGCTGCGCGCCCGTGCGCGCCTTGCATCGCGCCGCTGCCCCAGGACCGACGGTTCTCGCACTCCGATTGGCAGCGATGGCCGTACAACTACGTTTACCAGAGCTTCCTGCTCGCGCAGCAATGGTGGCATGTCGCAACGACGGGTGTGGCCGGCGTCTCAGCGCATCACGAGCAGGTCCTCGAGTTCGCAACACGCCAGTTGCTGGACGTTTTCTCGCCCTCGAATTACGTCATCACGAACCCCGAAGTGTCGCGCGCCACTGCTGAGAACGCGGGTATGAACCTCGTCAATGGCGCACAGAACTGGCTCGAAGACGTGACCCGCCACGTGCTCGGGCGGCCGCCCGTCGGTGTCGAGCGTTTTCACGTCGGTGTGAATCTCGCGGCGACGGCCGGGAAAGTCGTGCTGCGCAACCCACTGATCGAGCTGATTCAGTACGCCCCCACGGCCGGGCAAGTGCATCCCGAGCCCGTGCTCATCGTGCCCGCATGGATCATGAAGTACTACATCCTCGATCTTTCGGTGCACAACTCGCTCGTCAAATACCTGGTGGATCAAGGCCACACGGTATTTATGATCTCCTGGAAGAATCCGGACGCGAGCGATCGCGACTTCGGTCTGGCAGATTACCTGGCACTCGGCATAGAGGCGGCGCTCGCTGCGATTGCCGCGATTGCGCCGCAAACGCGCGTGCATGCCTGCGGCTACTGCCTCGGCGGAACGCTGCTCGCGATCGCGGGGGCGGCCATGGCACGCGACCGCGACGAGAGGCTCGCTTCGATGACGCTGCTCGCAGCGCAGACCGACTTCGAAGAACCGGGAGAGCTCTCGCTTTTCATGGACGAGAGCCAGGTGACTCTGCTCGAAGACATGATGTGGGACCAGGGATATCTGTCGAGCGATCAGATGGCCGGCGCATTCGGGCTGCTCAATTCACAGGACCTGATCTGGTCCCGGCTCGTTCGAAACTATCTGCTCGGACGCCGCATGGAGATGACTGACCTCATGGCATGGAATGCAGATGCCACGCGAATGCCTTTTCGCATGCATTCCGAATACCTTCGCGGCCTCTTTCTCGGGAACGACCTTGCAGAGGGCCGCTTCCTCGTGCGGGGAAAGCCGGTGGCGCTCACCGATTTGCGCGTGCCCCTGTTCGTCGTCGGCACGAGGATGGATCACGTCGCGCCATGGACATCCGTGTTCAAGATTCACCTTCTTACCGATACCGAAGTGACGTTCGTGCTCACCAAAGGCGGGCACAACGCAGGTATCGTGAGCGAACCGGGCCACGGCGGCCGTTCATACCAGCAGATGACTTCGGCAGTCAGTGCACGTTTCACTCCGCCTGAGGAATGGCAGACACTCGCGCCGCACTTCGAGGGCTCGTGGTGGCCGGCATGGCATGCATGGCTCGCGCAGCATTCGGGGCCACCGGGTACCCCACCCTCGATCGGCGCGCCGGACCGAGGTTACCCGCAGCTCGAGCGCGCGCCGGGACGTTACGTGTACTTGCGTTGATCGCTGTAGAGCAGAGCTTGGGTCGCGACGAAATCAATTGGGCCGCGCGGAACGAGACCTGCGAAGCCTAGCGACATAGCGCCGGGACTTCGGCGCACGCCGCATCGACTTCACGCGCAAGCTTGTGCAATGCCGGCGCAATCGTGACCGAATAACGGGGCGCGGATGGGGTGAGCCCACGCAACGATTCAGGCAGACGCGCGAGCTCACCGGCGGTCCGCGCACGGATGCTGTCGAGCGACTCTGCTGGACCGACCCGTCGCCCGGCGGCCATCACGCGCACCAGCAGCGGCTCGCCGGTCTGGGCGTGATCGTCTTCCGTGCTCACCACGTCGTATTGCATGCGTCCGGCGCCGTCGTAATGCCTGAACACCTGTTTGCGGCCGGGCCATGTTGCTTTAGCGTCAGATCGCTTTCGCCGCGGCTTACCGGCATATTCCTGCAGCTTGTAAACCGTATCGAGCGAAGGCGCGTCGGATGACGTCACGAGGCTCGTGCCTACTCCGAAACCGTCGATCGGGGCGCCGACTGCAAGAAGCTCGTGTATCCGGTTCTCATCGAGATTGCCGCTCGCGAATATCTTCATCTCGCTCAGTCCAGCGGCATCGAAAATCGCCCGCACGTTTTTCGCGAGTGCACCGAGGTCGCCGCTGTCGAGTCGAACCCCGCCAATGCGAATCCCCCGCGGAGCGAGCCGCTTCGCCAGCGCAACGACTTTTCGCGCGGCCTGCTCCGTGTCGTAGGTGTCGATAAGAAGCGTAGTACCTCCGGGATAGACTTCCACGAAACGCGCGAAGGCATCCACTTCGTCGTCGTGCGCCTGTACGAACGCGTGGGCCATCGTGCCGTATAGCGGAACCCCGAAGGCGGCTCCCGCGAGCACCGTCGCAGTGCCGGAGAAACCGGCGAGATACGACGCACGCGCTGCGAGGAGCCCCGCCTCGGCGCCGTGGGCCCGCCGCAGGCCGAAATCGACGAGCAGTTTGTCGGACGCCACGAGCACGGCACGCGCGGCTTTACTCGCAATCATGGTCTCGAACTGGACGAGATTCATGAGGCGCGTTTCCACGAGCTGTGCTTCGGGGAGCGGCGCCACGACGCGCAATATCGGTTCCTCCGGGAAAAACACGGTACCCTCGGGCATCGCGTAAACGTCTCCGCTGAAGCGCAAACTCTCGAGGTATTCGGCAAAGCCACTTCCGAACCGGCCGCTCTCGCGCACCCACGCAAGCTCGTCGCTGGAAAACCGCAGCTGCTCGAGCAACGCGAGCGCCTGGTCGAGCCCCGCTGCGATCATGAAATTGCGCGTCGGCGGAAGCTTGCGCACGAAGAGCTCGAACACCGCCGTATCGGTCATCCGATGTACTTGATAGGCGTGCAGCATCGTGAGCTGATACAGATCGGTAAGAAGCGGCGAGGTCAGCGGATTCATTGTGCAATCTGCGAGTCGTCGACGGGTACGACACCCGCGGCAATCATTCGTGCGACTGCCGTCGCACCATCACCGGAATTGACGTCGACAGCGCGAGTTGCGTCTTGCAGCAAAAAGACGTCGAAGCCCGCGCGGCGGGCACTGAGGACGGTCTCGAGCACACAATAATCCGTTGCCAGGCCTCCGATCCACAATCGCCGCACGCCGCGCGATTTCAACGTTGCCGCGAGGTTCGTGCCGCTGAAGGCCGAGTAGGCCTCCGCGTCCTGGTCGGTCCCTTTGCTCACGACGACGATATCCGGAGAGACCTGCAGTCCCGGTGCAAAGCGCGCGCCGTCAGTTTCGGCGACGCAGTGGGGCGGCCACCTGCCGCCGCGCGTGCGAAACGAGCAATGGTTCTCGGGATGCCAGTCCCGACTTGCAAAGACCGGGTTCCCGCTTTTCTCTGCGAGCGCAATGTAACGATTCAGCACCGGCACGACGGCATCGCCATGTGGCACGGCAAGGGCCCCGCCGGGCAGGAAATCGCGCTGCACGTCGACGACCAGCAGCGCATCTCCTGCCTCGAACGTGCGCACCATAACCGCGCTAGCGGGCGTCTTCGACATCCGCGCAGATGCCCGCTTTCGGCTTCTCCGCGACCATGCAGTCGGCCGTCAGGATGAGCCCTGCGACGGACGCCGCGTTGAGCAGCGCATTGCGTGTCACTTTCGCCGGATCGAGGACGCCCATTTCGACCATCGCCATAAGTGCCTTGCTACCACATTGTAGCCAAAGCTGCCGCTACCCTGCTCCACAGCGTCCCAAACGGTGGACGGATCGAGTCCCGCGTTGGCGACGACCTGTCGAAGCGGCGCGGCAAGCGCGCGATGCACGATCGCGGTCCCTGCGGGACTGATCGCGGTTCGCGCGTGCGAGTTCCTTCAATGCGTCGATCCCGCGGGACGGGCTGGCGAATCTCGCCATGGAGTGTGAATTACGGGGTGCCCGCGAAATCCGGAGTACGCTTTTCGCTACTTCGACTTGCGCGGCGTCAGACCGAACAGGCGCTGGCGGCGGGTGCCAGCGAATGAGCAACCGCTATGAGCGCCGCTTTGACAATCAGTGCTGCGGGGACGGTCTCGAAGATCTCTTCGCCGGTTTCCACCGTGCGGCACTCGGAATCGCCACTCTTGCAGACAGATGCTCCAGCTTTACTGACGCACGTCAGGAGAGAACGCGCGCTGTTGTCATCGTAACGGGAGACTCTCAGGACGCGAGCACGAGCGCTAGCGAGCGCGCGCATGTCCACGTGCGGTTGCGGCCGCAGCGACGCTCGAACCGCTGCCCGAGCGGCGTCCGGATCGGTAGATGACGTAATAGACGAGCGCGACCAGGCCGCTGCCGCCGACGATGTTGCCGAGCGTGACGGGCACCAGATTGCGCAAATACCCGTGCCAGTCGAGTGTGTCGATGCCTGCAATGTGGGTCGTATCGACAAAATCGCGCAACAGGATACCCAACGGAATGAAATACATGTTTGCGACGGAATGCTCGAAGCCCGCCGCGACAAACGCCGAGATCGGCAGAACGACGGCTACAGCCTTATCGACAACGCTGCGGCCGGCCAACGAAAGCCACACGGCCATGCAGACGAGCACATTGCACAGGATGCCTGCCACGAATGCTTTCGAGAGCGGCAGAGAAGTCTTCGCGGCGGCAATCCGCACCGCGGTAGCTGCGACAGCGCCGCCATTCATTTCAGTATGCCCGGACAGCAGAACGAGCAGCGCCACGCCCGCGGCGCCGACAGCATTTGCCGCCAATGCGACGGACCAGTTTCTCAACAATTCCCGCGTCGATATGCGGCCATCCACCCATGCCATCGCAAGCAGGTTGTTTCCCGTGAAAAGCTCGCCACCGGCCACGATGACGAGCACGAGGCCGACAGAGAAGACCAGCCCGCCGAGCACCCGTGTAACCGCAAATCCAAGCGTGTCATCGCTGGCGACGATCGTGTAATAAAGCGCGCCGAGCGCAATGAAGGCACCCGCGAGCAGGCCGAGCATGGTCAGGGTCAGAAGGGGAAGTCGCGCCTTCGCGACGCCGCTCTCTTGCACCCGATTGGCGATCTGCTCGGGCGAGTAAGCATCGAAGCCGAAGACGCGCATCATGAATCACCTCTCTGCACACACGTTCATAGAGCCTGCGCG
>DASRIK010000676.1:0-11238 GCA_035650035.1 Burkholderiales bacterium
TGATGACGAACATCTCCGCGGCGAAATCTTCGCTGCGTCCGTCGAAAATCACGCACGGCACGTTGATGCTTGACGCTTCGGCGGGATGCTCCTTGAGATAGAAACGCAGCGCCGCAAGCCGGTGCTGGCCATCGATGATGAGATAACGCGAGCTGGGCTCCTGCAGATTACCCACCGTGTCGCTGTTCGTCGCGCTGAAGCGCAGCGTTTCCGCCGTGAACAGAAGGACCGTTCCCGGAATCGGCGGCTGGCTGACCGCCATTTCATAGAAGTTGCGCAGCGCGCGAACCTTGGCACGGGAGAGCTGACGCTGGAACGCCTCGTCTGTCCGCTCCACCCGGGCGATGAACTGCGCGATCTCGTCGTTCTGGGGAACCGTGTGCGGCGCGATATCTTCACCTTCCCCGTAGAAGCGGCTGATGAACCGCACCTTGTCCAGGATGTCCTTGGCCGGGTAGCTGACGAAGTAAAAGGCGCTGTCCTTTTGCCGTATGCGCGTGGCTAGCATGACTCCTGTCTCCGGGCTTCTCTTTTTATGCCTGCGACATTCGGAACGCCGCTCGGCCCCACATTCTAGCGGCGAGAGGCGGATAAGGCGAGAAAAAAGGCCTAGGAGACTCGTCTAGCTAACGGATTTGTATGCCTTGGAGCGCTGCGGAATGGCGCGTAACGAACGGCGGCAAAGGCTGCACGGCGGTGGCACACGAGGCGCCCTCGCTCAACGTCAACGGCGCCGATAGAGCTCCCGATTCGCCTTGTCGAGGTCGCGGTGAAGGGCCCGGCGCTCGTCATCGTTCAGCTGCTCTCTGCGCGGGTCGCCGCGCCCCTGCCGCTCCGCGCGGGCATCGCGCCCGCGCTGAGGCTCACCCTGATCGCGCCCCTGCCGGGCTTTCTGCGCCTGCACCTCGAACGCCAGGCCGGGGTAACCCCAGGAGGCTGCCGCGGCAGGGGCTGGAAGCCCGACGGTAATGGCGATCGCCAGGATCAGAGCTTTCATCGTTCCTGCGTGCTCGGTCAAAAACGCCTGTCGGCGTGATAGTCGTAATTATAGGGGCCGGCCCGGCGCTCGAAATCGCGTCTTTCGCGGTGGATGTCACGGGAGAGATCGTCGAGGCGTGCGTGCAGCTCCCTTACTTCGCGCCCCGACAGGAACCCGTCGGACCTGAAATAGCGCTCCGCGCGCGCAATGTCCCGCAGCTCGTGCGAGAGCTGGCGGTACTCGCGTCGGCTCAACTCGCCGGACTGCCAGCCCTGCTCGATGCGCCGCTCGAGCCGGTGCTCGCGGTCGCTCAGTCCCGCCTCGGGATTGCCGTGATTTGCAAAGGCAGGCGCGGCTGCCGAAAGCACTGCCACCAGACCTGCGCACATATATCGTTTCATGATCTCTCCTCGCCTATCGGGATTCACCGCAGTGGAATAAAGACGTTCGGCAGCACGACGTGCACACCCGGAGCGGCTACCGCATAACCGTAGCGCGGATACGGGGCATAGTAGGAACCGCTGTAGTACGGGTCGTAGTAGTGATGTCCGCGGTAAGCGTGATGCCGATGATGTTTGCCATGATGCTTCCAATGACCGTGATGGCCGTGATCCTGCCAGTGGCGGTAATGATGCTTGTAACCGTGGCCGTGGCCGCGGCGGTGGCCGTCGTCATCGCCACCGTGCGCCCACACCGGACCCGTCAATGCCAATGCCGCAACGACAAGCATGCTCTTCAGTAACCGCATCGCGTCTCTCCTCAAATCAAACCCCTGTGATCCATTTCGTCTTTCTCGTGTGGTGATCCTATGTCGTTTCGACGTGCGGTCACATCAGGTGTCTCCGCTCTTTTGTAACATTTTGTTTCCGCAGATCCCGGGGCAATAAAGATTTACAAACGACTGGAATCGGTCCGGGCAACTCGATAGGATGGCCGCCATGTCAGAGTCCAAGACAAAAGTGCTCGTCGTCGACGATGATGCGCGGCTCCGCGAGCTCTTGAACCGCTACCTCGGCGAGCAGGGCTACAACGTGCGCACGGTGTCGAATGCGAACGAGATGAACCGCCAGCTCGCGCGCGAGCGTTACGACCTCATGATTCTCGATCTCATGCTGCCGGGGGAGGACGGGCTCTCTATATGCCGCCGCCTTCGCGGCGCGAACGAGGACATGCCGATCATCATGCTCACCGCGAAAGGTGACGACGTAGATCGCATCGTCGGCCTCGAAGTCGGCGCCGACGACTATCTTCCAAAACCCTTCAATCCGCGCGAGCTCGTTGCCCGCATGCAGGCGGTCCTGCGGCGGCGGCCGGCGCCGCTACCGCCCGGCGCCCCGAGTGCCGAAACGCAGATCGTCGAGTTCGGCGTTTTCCGCCTGAATCTCGGCACGCGCACGCTCACGAAAGCGGGCGAGGACGTGCCGCTCACGACCGGCGAGTTCGCGCTGCTCAAAGTGCTCGCGCAGCACCCGCGCAGCCCGCTTTCCCGCGACAAGCTGATGGAGCTCGCGCGCGGCCGTGAGTTCGGCGCGTTCGACCGCAGCATAGACGTGCAGATCTCGCGGCTGCGGCGTCTCATCGAGCCGGACCCCTCGAAGCCCGCGTACATCCAGACAGTGTGGGGGTTCGGCTACGTGTTCATACCCGACGGTAAGAAAGACCGCGACGGCCCCGCATGAGACTTTGGCCGCGCTCGCTCCTGTGGCGCAGCGTGTTGCTCATCGCGGCTCTGCTCGTCGTCGCGAACCTCGCGTGGGTGCAGATCTTCCGCGTCGCCGAACGCACGCCCCGCGCGCGCCAGACAGCGCAACAGATCGCGAGCGTCGTAAACATCACGCGCTGGGCGCTCATCTCGGCCGATCCCGCGAAACGGTACGAGCTCCTGTCCGAGCTCTCGCAGACGGAAGGCATACAGGTCTATGTCTCGGACCCCGGGGAGCGTATCGCTCCATTGCCGGACCGTGCATTCATCCAGGAAGTCGCGAATCAGCTGCGACGGCAGCTGGGCCCGGCGACGCAGATCACGCTCAGCCGCAGCGGCGTGCGCGGCGTCTGGGTGAGCTTTCCGATCGACCGGGAGCTATTCTGGGTATACATGCCGCGGTCGCGTATCGAGCGGAACGAGCCTCTGCGCTGGATCGGCTGGGGCGCGCTCGTGCTCGTTCTGGCCCTTGGCGGAGCGTATCTCATCGTGTCGCTCATCAACCGGCCGCTGCGCGAGCTGACGCGCGCGTCCGCCCAGATGGGCCGCGGTAAGACGCCGCAGCCTGTGACGGAACGCGGCCCCTCGGAGATCGCGACGCTCGCTCGCTCGTTCAACCAGATGGCGCACGATCTGAAGCGCCTCGACGACGAGCGCGCGCTGCTCCTCGCGGGCGTTTCGCACGATCTGCGCACGCCGCTCTCGCGCATACGCCTCGCGATGGAGATGATGGACGACAAAGGCGACCATGAGCTTCGCAACGGCGTCGTGCAGGACATCGAGGACATCGACGGCGCGATCGGCCAGTTCCTCGATTTCGCGCGGCTCCGCGATGCCGAAGCGGCAGTGCCGAACACGGATCTCAATGCGCTCGCCAGGAACGTGGTCGGTCGCTACGCCCGCGCAAGCCGGTCGGTCCGCTTCGAGCCAGGCACGATGAGACCGCTGCCGCTGCGCCCGCTCGCCGTCCAGAGACTGCTCACGAATCTCATCGACAATGCTTTGCGCCACGGCACTGGAGAGATCGAGGTGGCCACTTTCCAAGAGAGCGACCATGCCGTTGTCGAAGTGCTGGACCGCGGCCCCGGCATTCCGGCGGATGCGGCGGAACGCATGCTGCAGCCTTTCACCCGCATGGACGCGGCGCGAGCCGGCAGCGGGACGGGGCTCGGTCTTGCGATCGTCGCTCGCATCGCCGACATGCACGGCGGCACGGTGAAGCTCCTGCCGCGCGAAGGCGGCGGCCTGCGCGCGCGAGTAGAGCTGCCGCTGAGTTAGTCGGCAGACTGGCGAAGCGGCCAGCGCGCGCGAGGCTCGTAACGCACAGCGCCCTGAACGGGTAGGGACTCGACGAGAACGAAATCGTGCGCATGCCACGGACACGGCTCGACGTGGCTCTTCGAAGGTTTGCGGACCGCGTCGCGCAAGAGGGTCATGTGAGGCACGTAGGGCCGCTCCTCGCCCGCGAAACCCTCTTGTGCGAGCGCAGCGCGCAACGATGCCGCGAGCTCGGCCAGTTCGGACGGACATTGCGTCGCACCCGCCCAGACGACCCCGCTCCGCCGAAAATAGCCGATGCGATCGATGCCGAGCGAGAAAGGCTTCGCATGCGCCAACGCAGCTGCACGCTCGAGCCCCGCGATGCGCGCGCGCTCCGTCGGGCCGACGAAAAACAAGGTGAGATGGATTTTCTCCTGGGCCATCGCGCGTCCCCCGCACTCGGGGCGAAGATCATGCGCCAGCGCGGCGAGCCGGGCCTGCACGGGCGGTGGCGGCCACAGCGCAAAGAAGAGGCGCGCGCGGTCGGCTTCAGTCGCCGCCATCCGGCTGCGCATCCACGAGCGCGACCGCCTGCGCGGCGATACCTTCTCCGCGGCCGAGCGCGCCGAGATGCTCCGCCGTTTTGGCTTTCACACTGATCGCCCCGATCGCTACGCCCAGGTCCGCCGCGATGTTTTGTCGCATCCGCGCAATGTGAGGTGCAAGCTTCGGCGCCTCCGCGATGATCGTCGAGTCGATGTTCACGACGCGCATTCCGTTCCTGCTGATGAGCACCGCCACCTCCCGCAGCAGTTGGCGGCTGTCCGCCCCGCGAAAGCGTGGATCCGTGTCGGGAAAATGCGTGCCGATGTCGCCCAGCCCGGCTGCACCCAGCAATGCATCGGTAATCGCGTGCAGGAGCGCGTCTGCGTCGGAATGGCCCGCCAGACCGCGCTCGTACGGAATCTCCACCCCGCCGAGCACAAGCTTGCGTCCCGGCACGAGCGCATGAATGTCGAATCCCTGGCCGATTCTCATCGGGCTTCGCGCCCGGGGTCCGCGGCAGCGCCGAGGACGAGCTTCGCGAGCTCGAGATCTTCGGGGTACGTGATCTTCAGGTTGCGCGCTTCACCCATCACGAGCTTGGGCTTGAGGCCGATGCGCTCGATCGCACCGGCCTCGTCCGTGACACCGGAGGCGGTTGTTCGACGCAGCGCCTCGACCAGGAGCCCATAACGGAACATCTGCGGGGTCTGAGCCTGCCAGAGCCCTTCACGCGGAACCGTTGCAGCGATGCGGTCTTCACCATTGGCGCGCTTGAGCGTGTCCGCCACCGGCATCGCCAGCAATCCGCCCGTCTCATCGTCGCCGACTTCGTCGATCAGCCTGTGCAGCGCGGCCGCGCTCAGGCACGGCCGGGCCGCGTCGTGCACGAGCACCCAGTCGTCTCCATCCATGGCGTCCCGCGCGGCGAGCAAACCGTTGTAGACGCTTGCGGCGCGCTCGGCGCCGCCGCAGTAGAGCGTCTCGACGGGGCAGCCGAGGTCGCCACACCGCACGCTCGAGAAGCGCCGATCGCCGGGCGCAAGCACCACGAGAATGCGCTCGATTTTCGGGTGTGCGGCAAGCTCGCGCAGTGTGTAATAGAGCAACGGCCGCCCGGCGACTTCGAGGTACTGCTTGGGCGTTGCTGCGCCCATACGGGCTCCGCTACCGGCGGCAGGCACTAGAGCGATGTATTGCGGCACGGTGTTCGCACGGGTAGCAGTTGGCGGGACGATTGTACCAGCGGTCTTCAGGCGCTCGCACAGGCGCTTGAATTTTCGTAAAAAGACGCAACATTGACACTCCTATGGCGATATCCCGTACAACCCACGCTGCGCAAGATGCGCGGCCGGCCGCGGTAGCCGGTCTTTTCTATCCCGGCGAGCCGACAGGACTCGCACGCACCGTCGACGATTTGCTGGGCCGCACCAGTACGCAATCGGAAGCGCCAGCAGTACCCAAGGCTTTGATCGCACCCCACGCTGGCTACGTTTATTCGGGGCCGGTCGCGGCAAGCGCGTACCGGCTCCTCGCGCCTGCCCGTGACCAGGTTACGCGCGTCGTGCTGCTGGGGCCTACACACCGCGTCGCCGTGCGCGGCGTCGCGGTTCCGGCGGCGCCGCGTTTTTCGACCCCGCTCGGGACGATCGAGCTCGACGTGCCGGCGGTGGAATCGCTGCGCGGAATGCGCCAGGTTGTCGTGAGCGATGAAGCACACGCACTGGAACATTCGCTCGAAGTACACCTGCCGTTTCTCCAGAAGGTGCTGGCGACATTTACGCTGGTGCCGCTCGCGGTTGGTTACGCGAGTCCGGAGGACGTGGCCGTTATCCTCGAGAAGCTCTGGGGCGGGCCCGAGACGCTCATCGTCGTAAGCTCCGACCTCTCGCATTACCTCTCCTACACGCATGCGCAGCAGGTCGACCGTGAGACGTGCGACGCAATACTCCAGCTGCGAAGCGACATCGACCACGAGCACGCATGCGGCGCGACACCCGTGTCGGGGCTCACGCTGACGGCGCGCCGCAAGGGACTCAAGCCCGAGCTCGTCGATCTGCGGAACTCGGGGGACACGGCTGGCGACAAAAGCCGCGTAGTCGGCTATGCGTCTTTCGCCTTTTACGAGCGATGATCACTGAAGTTCATACGGGCCAGATCCTGCTGTATATCGCACGGGCCACGATCGCGCGTGAGTTCGGTCGCATGCATCCAAGCTCTGAAGACGCCGAATGGCTGCGCGACCCCGGTGCGTGCTTCGTTACGCTGCGCCAGGGAGAGCGCCTGAGAGGCTGCATCGGTACGCTCAAGGCGCATCGAGCGCTCCTCGAGGACGTGAAAGCAAACGCCCGCAACGCAGCATTTCGCGACCCGCGCTTCCCGCCGCTCGCGGAACAGGAGCTCGATCGCACGAGCGTTGAAGTGTCGCTGCTCTCGCCGCTGGAGCGGATCGCGTCCGAAAGCGAGGCGCACGCGCTCGCGCAGTTGCGTCCCGGGATCGATGGCGTAGTCTTCGAATATGGCTACCACCAAAGCACCTATCTGCCGCAGGTCTGGGAGGATCTGCCCGACCCCGCCGAGTTCCTCGCCACGCTGAAACAAAAGGCCGGCTTGCCACCGGACTTTTGGGACCCGGAGGTGAAACTTGCGCGTTATACGGTGTCGAAGTGGTGCGAACAACCATGAAAGACTCACATTATCCCGGACGCTGGTGGCACATCCTCGACGATGGCCGGATGCAGTGCGACCTCTGCCCGCGCGACTGCCGGCTGCATGAAGGTCAGCGCGGCGCGTGCTTCGTGCGCCAGCGCGTCGGCAACGAAATGGTGCTCACGACCTACGGACGCTCTTCGGGCTTCTGTATCGATCCGGTCGAGAAAAAGCCGCTCAATCATTTCTATCCCGGCTCGAGCATTCTTTCGTTCGGCACGGCCGGCTGCAATCTCGCGTGCAAGTTCTGTCAGAACTGGGACATCAGCAAATCGCGCGACATGGACCGCCTCGCGGATGAAGCCACACCGGAAGCGATCGCGGAGGCTGCAATCCAGTACGGCTGCAAGTCCGTCGCGTTCACCTACAACGACCCGGTGATTTTCGCCGAGTACGCGATGGACATCGCCGACGCATGCCGCGAGCGCGGCGTTCAGGCGGTCGCGGTCACCGCCGGTTACATCCATGCGGAGCCGCGCCGCGAGTTCTACGCGAAGATGGATGCCGCGAACGTTGACCTCAAGGCATTCACCGACGACTTCTACTTCAAGCTTTGCGACGCCCGCCTGAAACCGGTGCTCGACACGCTCGTGTATCTCGAACACGAGACCGACGTGTGGTTCGAGATCACGACGCTCCTCATTCCCGGCAAGAACGACAGCGATGCCGAGCTCCGGTCCGAATGCGAGTGGATCATGAAGGAACTCGGGCCCGATGTGCCCGTGCATTTCACGGCTTTCCACCCCGACCACAAGATGACCGACATTGCCGCGACACCGGCGGCGACGCTGACGCGCGCACGGCGCATCGCAATCGATTGCGGCTTGCGTTACGTCTACACCGGTAACGTCCACGACACGGCCGGCGGTTCCACGTATTGCTCGGGCTGCGCTAAACCGCTGATCGTGCGCGATTGGCACCGCATCGAGCAGTACGAAGTCACGGTCGAAGGCACGTGCCCTCATTGCGGCACCGTACTGCCCGGACGCTACGAAGCGTTCCGAAAACAGTTCGGCCGCCGTCGCATCCCGCTCTTCGTCAATCGCGCGGCCTGAGGAACCCACGTCGTCTGCACGCGACATGCAAATTGCATAAGCTGGCAGGGAGTTAGTCGCGCCACTCAAAGCGCTGTCGCAACATAGCGACAAAAGCCGTTGGCCGAAAGACGTACTTCACTGTGCGTACCGCGCCGGCACGGTTGTTGCGAGTCTGGCCGCGGTTCCTCTTCGAGGGGCACGATTCGAATATCCACCGGAGACGCAAAACATGATGAAGAAAAATGCAGTTGCGCTGGCTGTTGCCGCTGTGTGTGCTTCGCCGCTCTATGCTGTGGCCGCTGCCGGCACAGGGGCCGGACACTGGGAGGTTGTCACGCCGTCATCGCCGAACGAAAGCGCGCCCCACCTGTTCTTCAGCCGCTCGCATCCGGCTAGTGCACCGGCCGCGGTAGCCGTGCAGATGGAAAGCCCCGCGCCGCTTGCCGAAGTCTCCACACCGCTGTCGGCCCAGGAAAGCATGTACGGGCGCACCGCCGACGACAGGCGGCAGCCGAGGGCAGCCGCGCGGATGCGGGCCGCGAGCCTGCCGAATCCGCAAACGCCCTGGTCACCCAACGAAAGCGGCACGAACCACTACGCGGAAGAAATGCAGGCCTACCGCCAGCACGTCGCGAGCGTCGAGCAGACGCGCATCGCGGTGGCCGCAGCCGATGCCGACGCGGCAGCCGCAGTGGCCGCAGCCAACGCCGCAGCTGCTGTGGCTACGGTCGAACCGGCGACGGTAGATGGTGCAACCGCTGCACAAATCGACCGGCTCCTGGCGAGCTCGCCGGGCACGCCTGCGCCGACCGAACGCGATCGCGAGTCCGTCGCGGCCGTAAATCCCGCTCTGGTGGACTCGCGGCAATCCGCAACGACCGAGCTTCGCGTCGACACGCCTCCCGCCGACCGTCCAATCCCCGACGCAGCCGCGTCCGGTCTGCCTCAGGAAGCCGAGCGGACCGGGACTGACCAGAGCGCGGCTGCACCGTACCAGACCGGCGCGAGCACAGTGGCCGCCGCATCTTCAGCCATCAGCGGCAGCCATCCCGAAGTGAGCGTCGCCGCGGCGCCCGTGCCGGCAACACCTGCGGCAGCGCCGACGGCGGCAGCACCTGTGGCAGCGACCGAAATGCCGACTGCCTCGGCGGCCACGCCCGAAGCGGTGCAGACCGAGCCCGCCGCTCCCGCGCAGTAACCGATCCACGGCGCGCGCCAGCGCGCCTGCCCTTCCCGACCCGCGCCGCGTTCCGCCGCGCGGGTTTTTTGCGCCACGTGAACCTTACGGCGCTCCACCCATCTCTTTATAATCACTCGTTTTTTCGCGCAACATGCTGCAGCTTCCAGTGCCCGATACCGGGCGGCGGACGTATACCCCGACTCTGCACGGCTCCAGCGATGCCCTCGCCATCGCCCGCCTTGCCGCGCACGCTCGTCCCCTGCTCGTGATCACGGAAAACGCATCTCACGCACAGCGGCTGCTCGAGGAAATCCCGTTTTTCGACACTTCGCTCAACGTGCATCTGTTTCCCGACTGGGAAACGCTTCCGTACGACCAGTTTTCGCCCCACCACGATCTCGTCTCGGAGCGGCTCGCCACGCTCTATCAGATGATGCAGGGGCAGTTCGATGTCGCGATCGTTGCCGTGACGACCGCGCTCTACAGGCTGCCACCCGTCGAATATCTCGCCGGACATACGTTTTTCTTCAAGGAGGGCGAAAAGCTGGAAGGCGGCGAGTTGCGGCGCCAGCTCACGCTGGCCGGCTATACGCACGTGACGCAGGTCGTCGCGCCCGGCGAGTACAGCTTCCGGGGCGGACTGATCGACCTCTTTCCGATGGGCAGCGCCTTGCCGTATCGCATCGATCTCTTCGACGATCAGATCGAAAGCATCCGCAGCTTCGACGTCGACACTCAGCGCACGATCTACAAAGTGAATGAAGTGCGGCTTCTTCCCGCGCGCGAGTTTCCGATGGACGAAGCGGGACAGACACGCTTCCGCCGCAAGTTCCGCGAGACTTTCGAAGGCGATCCGTCGAAATCGCGCATCTACAAGGACGTCTCGAAAGGCATACCGACCGCGGGTATCGAGTACTACCTCCCGCTTTTCTTCGAGAACACCGCAACCATCACGGATTACCTTCCAGAGGGCGCGACCGTCTGTGTCTATCCGGCGCTCGCGCGTGCGATCGAGGCGTTCTGGGCGGACACGAACACGCGCTACGCAACGCTGCGCGGCGACCTTGCGAACCCCGTGCTGCCGCCGCAGGCGCTCTTCCTCACGGCGGATCAATTCTTCGGTGCGGTCAAAGGGTATCCGCGCATCGAGCTCCACCCCGCCGATGCGGGCGCGGCTTCCGGTGGCGGTGAAAACGACACTGGCCCCCTCCCGCCGGTCGGCGTCGAACGTCGCGCCGACGATCCGCTTCACAGGCTGCGCCGCTTCGCCGAGACGCTCGACGGTCGCGCGCTGCTGCTCGCCGAAAGCCCCGGACGGCGCGAAACGATGCACGACTATTTCGCCGAGCATGGGCTGAAGACGACGCCCGCGACGAGCTACGCCGAATTCCTCGCATCGCCCGACAAGCTCATGCTCGGGGTGGCGCCGTTGCACGCGGGTTTCATCCTGCCGGCGCAACGCGTCGCGATCGTGACGGAGAACGAGCTGTACCCCGCGCAGGTGCGGCAGCGCACGGTCCGCGAAGCGCGTCGGGCGACCAACGAGTACATGCTGCGCGACCTTTCCGAAGTGAAGGTCGGCGATCCCGTCGTTCACGAGCAGCATGGCATCGGTCGCTACCTCGGTCTCCAGACCATGAATCTGGGCGAAGGCGAAACGGAGTTCCTGACGCTGGAATACGCTGCCGGCGACAAGCTCTACGTTCCAGTTTCGAACCTTCATCTCATCAGCCGCTATAGCGGCGCCGCCCCCGAGCAGGCACCGCTTCATACGCTCGGCAGCGGCCAGTGGGAAAAAGCGAAGCGCAAAGCGGCCGCACAGGTGCGC
>DASRIK010000677.1:0-3438 GCA_035650035.1 Burkholderiales bacterium
GTTTCTTGATCTGGCGCAGAGAGGCCGGGACGCAAGGCCTCTAGCATGGTCCCGTGCCGTACGGGAGGCAGGGGTATGAAGTACGAAGATCCAGCCTGTGCATACTGTCCGCCGGACGTGCGCGCGTGCCGGGATGGGGAAAGTGCGACGCGCGGCCCGGGTTTCTGTCCCACGAAGGTCGATCCTGACGTGCAGGCTACGGCGCGCATGCTCTACGACGACCCGCAGACGCGGAAAGTCTCGCGCGAATCGGCGATCGTCGAATCGGCTGGCTATTGCAAATGGACGCGAGTCGAGGAGATCGTCCAGTTCGCGAAGCGCATGGGCTATCGCAAGATCGGCATCGCGAATTGCATCAGCTTCGTCGACCACGCGCACGTGCTCTCAGGCATCCTTGAAAGCCACGGCTTCGACGTGGTATCCGTCGCCTGCAAGACCGGCAACATCCCCAAGGAAGCGCTCGGTATCGCCGATCACGAGAAAGTACGACCAGGCCGTCACGAATCGCTTTGTAACCCCGCTGCGCAGGCCGAGTTGCTGAATGCCCACGGCTGCGAGCTGAACGTCGTGATGGGGCTCTGCGTCGGTCACGACAGTCTTTTCTTCAAGTACGCGAAAGGTCTGACTACCGTGCTCGTAGCAAAAGACCGGGTGCTCGGCCACAACCCCGTTGCCGCGCTGCAGCTGGCCGATTCTTACTACAGCCGTGTGTGGGGTCCTGAAAAGACCGATGGGCCACGCAAGCTGCCGGTGCCAGGCCGGCGCCGCAAAGCGTAAACCGCCACAGCTGCACGCCCAGTTGTGAACCGTCAAGACGCTTCACAGCTAATTCTCATCGCCGGTGATGCGGGTCCAAATCCAGCCAATGGCGTCGAACGGGTCGATGCGACTCGCCCGTCCGCCGATACAGCCGCGCAGGAACGTTTCGGTCCTCCGCAGCATCTCGAGCCGGTGTGCCCAATAACCCATGCCGTGGCCCATTTCCGGAATGAGGAGATACTCGACGGGCTTTCCGGCTCGCCGCAACGCCTCGACCATACGCTCGGCTTGATCCGAACGGACGCGCACATCGTTGCCGCCCTGAACGATGAGCACCGGCCGCTGCAGCTTATCGGCGTGGTGCAGTGGAGACTTTTCGTTCATCCGCTCGCGCTGCCCAGCGTCTGCCGGATCGCCCACATAGTCGTGCCAGCCCGTCAAGTCGCTCTTCCAGTACGGAGGAAACGACTCGATCAGCGAAGCCAGATCCGTCGGACCGCCAAACGAAACGCCACAGGCAAATGTCTCGGGCGTCATCGTCAGGCCGACGAGCGCCGCATAGCCCCCGTAGCTCCAGCCCATGATGGCCACGCGGCGGGGGTCCGCAATACCGGTGTTTACCGCCCATTGCAGCGCGTCGTGCAGGTCGTCCTGCATCCTGCCGGCGAACTCGCCGATGGCGGCAGTCGTGAAGCGTTGTCCATAACCGGTGGAGCCGCGGAAATTGATCTGCACGACGGCGTACCCGCGGTTGGCAAGGAATTGCGCATAGGCGGCATCGTCGGACCGCAATGGATTACCCCACGTCGTACGCTGCCAGGGCCCACCGTGCACCAGCACCACCGTGGGTAAGCCTTTCGGTTCGATCCCTTGCGGCAACGTGAGATATCCGTGCAGCTTCAGACCGTCGCGGCTCGAGATCGCGATCGGCTTCATTGGTGCGAGCGACGCTGCGACGTCGTCGGGCAGGCTTTCTGCGAGCAGCGTGTAGCTGCGGCTCGCCCGTTCCAGCAGGTAATAGCGCTGTTGGGCGTGTGTGTAGACGAGCACGATCAAGCGTTTTTCTGCGTTGTCGGAGCTGACGATTTCGAGACCGAACGGCTCGCGGCCCTGCGCGTTCAGCAGCGGCTCCAGATCCTGACGCAGCGCCGCATCGAGAATCTCGAACCGCGGGTATCCCGGTTCCGAATAGGCGATCAGCGGATTGCCTGTGACCGCACTCATCTGGACGCGCGCGACGTCGACTTCCGGATCCTCCACGACCGTCTTCTCCCAGCCGAGTGTGCGATGCGCGAGCACGAGCGCAACACGGTCGCGGCCGCGATTGGAGAGCGCCCAGACGGAATGGTTCGCCCCGGCTTTGCCGAGCACACGGAACATCTCGCCACGGTCCTGCGTGGCCTCGGGAGGATCGGCGCGTGACTGATTGCGCTTCTCGGGCCGGCGTTGCGCGTCCCGCGGTTTTCGCCAAGTAAGGACGCGGCCGTCGGGAGTCGTCACGGCCGGGGGGCCCTCGCCCGGATTACGCGCGACGAGCGTTTCCTTTCGCGTCTCGAGGTCGATGAGATAAAGGTCCGAGACGCTAACGTCCCTGCGGTTGTGGAAGACGAGCAACTGGCTGGGACTCCCGTCGACGAACTGATGGATGCGCGCCCTGATGCCGGGATGGGGCGTCAGATCGACTTCGCCCGTCGTTTTGCTCTCCACGTCGATCATGTAGACGTGCGTGTTTTCGGCGCCGGATGTATCGCTCATGTACAGGACGCGCCGACCGTCCGGTGTCCACTGAAAGTCGTGCGCGCCGATTCGGTAGCGGCGCACTTCGCCGGTCGCGTTGTCCCTGACGAACAACCTGCTGCGCATGAAGTGCGGTCCGATCCATGCGAGCTTGCTGCCGTCGGGCGAAAGCCGGTAGCTGCGCGGCACCTCGCCGTAATACGCAAAGCGGTGAGTCGCCAGGACCGGCGCCAGGGCCGCACGTTCGAGCGCCGGGTGGTCGGCGGGTGCAGTGCATGCGGCGAGCGCGGTCACCAGACCGAGCGCTGCGCAGAGCCGCGCCGTGCGTCGCGTGCCCGGCGAAGTCGCTCGCATATGGTTTCGCGGGGGCATGCTCTTCATGCGTGGGTTCGCGGATAGCGGGATTGCACAGAGGGTCGGGGGCGGTACGCCGGAAAAGCCGCGATAGCCTACCGCAATCAAGCCCGTGCCGCGTCGATTGCTATGTGTCGCCAGCCGAAGCTGCTTTGCACTTGAAAACGCGCCCGTCGCTTTTCGGTCATAATAGCCGCCCCATCGAAATGAGCGCCGGAGGATCAGTGGAACGTCGGACTGAGCGTGATGAGCGTCGCAAGCTGGCCGCTATGGCGGTGCCGGCGGAGCGCCGCCTGAAGCCGCGAAGAAGAACGCGGAAGTTTTTCGGCAGCCTTCCCGCTGAGCTCACACAGATCGATATCGGCGATGAGGATGTCGTGCTTTACTGGGCCCGGGAGCTCGATGTAAGCGCCGATCAACTCAAGTCAGCGGCGCAGAAGGCAGGATCCACCGTCAAGGCGTTGCGCGAGCACTTCGGCAAGTAAGTCACCGCCCGGGGCGCTGCCGCACCACGCGTGCGGGAACACCGACGGCCACCGCACGCGGCGGAATAGCGCGTGTCACCACCGCACCGGCGCCGACGATCGC
>DASRIK010000678.1:0-7993 GCA_035650035.1 Burkholderiales bacterium
CACGCCAACGTCGGCATAAGCCTCCCGGGCTCCGGTGAGAATCCCGTTGCGCCGGTCTACGTCGACGGCGTGAAGACCGTGACGCTCAAAGGCGACGACATCGCAGGCGAGTTCCAGCGCATCGTCGAGCGTTACGTGCACGAAAAGTATTCGCCGAATCCGCGACCGGCGGAAACCTCACCGGAGCCAGCACCCGTTTCGGGCTGAAGGGTTGCAGGCACGATCACAATGACAAAAACGATCCAGGCGGTGCGCGGGATGAACGACGTCCTGCCCGCAGAAGTGCCCCTGTGGCAGTTTCTGGAACAAACCGTTCGAGACTGGCTCCACGGCTACGGTTACAGCGAGATCCGCATGCCGGTCCTCGAGCGTACGGAGCTTTTCGTGCGCTCGATCGGAGAGGTGACCGATATCGTCGAGAAGGAGATGTATACCTTCGTCGACGCGCTTTCGGACGAAAGCCTCACGCTGCGACCGGAAGGGACCGCCTCCTGCGTGAGGGCCGCGATCGAGCACAACCTTCTCTATCAGGGGCCGCAGCGCCTGTGGTACGGCGGGCCGATGTTCCGGCATGAGCGTCCGCAGAAAGGCCGTTATCGGCAGTTCCACCAGTTCGGTGTCGAGGCGCTGGGCTATGCCGGTCCTGACATCGATATCGAACACATGGTGATGTGCGCACGGCTGTGGCGACTCCTGAATCTGGGCGACGTCCAGCTCGAGTTGAATACGCTGGGCAGCACCGAGACTCGTGTGCGTTATCGAGCGCGTCTCGTGCAGTACCTGGAACGGCATCAGGAGGCGCTCGACGCGGACAGCGTGCGGCGCCTGCAGACTAATCCCCTGCGCGTGCTCGACAGCAAGAACCCTGCGATGCAGGAAGTGATCGCGGGTGCACCGCGATTGCTCGACGATCTCGACGAAGCGTCTGCCGCGCATTTCGAAGCGGTGCAGGACGGACTGCGCGCGGCTCGGGTGCCGTTTCGGCTGAACCCGCGGCTCGTGCGCGGCCTCGACTATTACAATCGCACGGTCTTCGAGTGGACCACCGACCGGCTCGGGGCACAGGGAACGATATGCGCAGGCGGGCGTTATGATGGCCTCATCGAGCAGATTGGCGGCAGGCCCGCACCCGCGTGCGGCTACGCGATGGGCCTCGAGCGTTTGATCGAGCTCATGAAAGAGGCCGCACAGCCTGCGCCGCGCACGCTCGACGTTTACCTCGTAAGGCAGGGCGAGCGTGCCGAGCGCTACGCGGAGCAGCTCGCGGAGCAGCTTCGCGATGCGGGACTGAGCGTCGCGCTCCACTGCGGCGGGGGCAGTTTCAAGTCGCAGATGAAGAAAGCCGACGCAAGCGGCGCGCGCTACGCCGTCATCATCGGCGACGACGAAGCGCAGGCGCAGGAGCTAACGGTGAAATCGCTGCGCACGGCAGCGGAGCAGGTCCGGGTGAAAATGGAAGAAGCGGTCGGGCGGCTGCGGCAAGCAGCATGAGGGCGCACAAGAATACTTCGAGGCGGTGACATGGCTTACGACTTGCAGGAGCAGGAACAGCTCGACGCGATCAAAGCGTGGTGGAATCAATACGGAAAGCTCGTGATGGTCGCGGTGATCGCGTGTCTCTTCACGATCGCGGCTGTCCAGGGCTGGCGCTACTACCGGGCACAACAGGCGGAACAGGCGTCGGTGCTCTACAGCCAGCTCGACCAGGCTGAGCGCGCGAACGAGCCCAAGAAAGTGCGCGATATCGCGGCCCAGCTGATCGCCAGGCATGGTTCCACGCAGTACGCGGGCATGGCCGCTCTTTCGGCCGCGAAGGCGAGCTTTGCCACCGGAGAGCTCGAGGACGCGAAGAAGAACCTGCAGTGGGCGGCGGACAACGCGCGCGACGACGAGATGCGCGACGTCGCGCGGCTGCGGCTCGCGGGAATTCTTCTGGACGAAAAGAAATACGATGAAGCGCTGAAGCTCGTGTCCGCCGAGGCGAAGCCGGCCTATGCCGCGTTGTACGCCGACTTGAGGGGCGACATTCTGAGCATTCAGGGCAAAGCGGCGGAAGGGAAAGCCGCTTACCAGCTCGCGTTGGAGAAAAGCGACCCGCGCAGCCAGTACCGGGCTCTCATCGAAATGAAGCTCGACGCGATCGGGCAGGCAAAATGAAAAGCCGACTCGTACTCGCGCTGCTGCTCACCGCGATCGCGGTGGGCTGCACGACGTTGAGCGATACGTACGACCGGTGGTTCGGCGGTCGCCCTGCCGCCAAACCAGCGCCGCTCGTGCCGATCCAGCCGACGGCGCAGCCGCATATCGTCTGGCGTGGCGAAGTGGGCCCTGCCGAGCGCTCCGTGTTCTTCCCCGCAGTCACCGGCAAATTGGTGTACGCAGCAGGCGCTGCCGGGCAGATCGTCGGATTCGAAGCCGGCACCGGCAAAGTGGTGACACGGCTGAATGCCGGGCAGCGACTCAGCGGGGGCGTAGGGGCGAGCGGTTCGTTCGTGCTCGTCGGTACCGGAAAAGGCGAAGTGCTGGCTTTCGACGCCAGCGGCAAGCAGCTCTGGAAAGCGCAGCTCTCAGGTGAAGTCCTGGCGCCGCCAGCGGTGGAGGGCACGCTCGTGGTCGCCCGCGCAGGCGATGGCCGCCTCTATGGTCTCGACGCCGCGGACGGCAAACAGCGGTGGGTATATCAGCGCACCACACCGCCGCTTTCGTTGCGGAATTACAGCGGCGTGGTCGTCGACCGCGGCGCAGTGTTCGCCGGTTTTCCGGGTGGCCGGCTGGTCGCGCTTGCGGCGGCCAACGGCAACGTCGGCTGGGACAGCGTCGTCGCGCTGCCTAAAGGGGCGACCGAGCTCGAGCGCGTCGCCGATGTCATCGGCCTGCCGGTCGTGGACGGAGACCGTGTGTGCGCGGTGGCGTATCAGGGCCGCGCCGCGTGTTTCGACACGCAGAGCGGCACGACGGTCTGGGCGCGTGACATGTCGAGCATCGCCGGCATGGACGCAGATCATCGAGCTGCGTACATCACCGACGAAAAGAATGCAGTGGTCGCACTCGACAGGGCGAGTGGGGCGAGCCTCTGGCGCCAGGACAAGCTCGCGGGACGCAATGTCACGGCCCCCCTTGCGTTCGGCCGGTTCGTGATCGTCGGCGATCTCGAAGGCTACGTACACCTGATTTCCCGGGAGGACGGTTCGTTCGCCGCGCGCATTGCGACGGATGGCAGCGCGATCGGCGCGCCGCCGGCCGCGCTCGATGCAAACACGTTCGTCGTCCAGACGCGCAACGGCGGCGTTTTTGCTATTGCCGTTCAATAGCAATGGTTCCAATCGTCGTCATCGTGGGTCGGCCGAACGTCGGTAAATCCACGCTGTTCAACCGCCTTACGCGTAGTCGCGACGCGATCGTGGCGGACCAGCCCGGCATAACTCGCGACCGGCATTATGGCGAGGGGCGAGTCGGGCAAAAGCCGTATCTGCTGGTCGACACCGGTGGTTTCGAGCCTGTCGCGACCGAAGGCATTTACCACGAGATGGCTCGGCAGACCCGCCAGGCCGTCGATGAAGCGGATGTCGTGCTGTTCATGGTGGATGCCCGGGCGGGCCTCACTGCGCAGGACGAGGTGATCGCCGATGAGCTGCGAAAGACCGGCCGCCGGGTGATGGTCGTCGTGAACAAGGCCGAAGGCATGTCGCCTGAAACGGCCGCGGTGGAATTTCACGCCCTGGGCTTAGGCGAGCCGCTCACGATATCCGCGGCGCACGGCGAAAACGTGAGCGATCTCATGGATGTCGTGCTCGCGGATTTCCCCGCGGCGGAGGAATCGTCCGAATCCGAGCGCGAGCAACCGCGCATCGCGGTGGTCGGCCGGCCCAACGTCGGCAAGTCGACACTCGTGAACGCGCTGCTCGGGCAGGAGCGCGTGATCGTCTTCGATCAGCCGGGTACGACGCGCGATTCGATCTACATCGATTTCGAGCACGGCGGCCGCCCGTACACGCTCATCGATACGGCCGGCGTGCGTAAACGCGGGCGGATCTCGGAAGCTGCGGAAAAGTTCTCCGTGGTGAAGACGATGCAGGCGATCGCCGACGCGAACGTCGTCGTGCTCGTGCTGGATCCGCAGCAGGAGATTTCGGAGCAGGACGCGCACATCGCAGGATTCATCGTCGAGGCCGGCCGTGCGCTCGTCGTCGCCGTGAACAAGTGGGATGCGGCCGACGAAGCGACGCGCGACGCCGTGAAGCGCACGCTCACGCGGAAGCTGAATTTCCTGTCGTTCGCCAAAGTGCACTACGTTTCGGCGCTCACTGGACAGGGCATCTCCGGGCTCATGAAATCGGTGGACGCCGCGTATGCCGCCGCGACCGCGAAGCTTCCCACACCCAAACTGACGCGCGCACTGCAAGCCGCCATCTCACAACAACAGCCGCCGCGAGCGGGCTACGGCCGGCCAAAGATGCGCTACGCGCATCAGGGCGGCTCCAATCCGCCGCGCATCATCGTTCATGGCACCGCTTTGGAGCACGTGCCGGCGAGCTACCGGCGGTATTTGGAACGATTCTTCCGGGACGTTTTCAAATTGCAGGGAACGCCGCTCAAAGTCGAGCTGAAAAGCAGCCGCAACCCCTACGTGAGAACGTGAGGCGCGAGCGTGAGCGAACGCAGCTAACCCAATGGCGTACCGAACAAAAATCAGCTAGAGTGACAATTCGATAAAGAGAAGGTGAGGGCACCATGAGTAATAAAGGGCAGTTGCTACAAGACCCGTTCCTCAACACTTTGCGCAAGGAGCACATCCCCGTTTCGATCTACCTCGTGAATGGCATCAAGCTGCAGGGGCAAATCGATTCGTTCGATCAATACGTGGTGCTGCTCAAAAATACCGTGACGCAGATGGTGTACAAGCACGCAATCTCGACCGTCGTCCCCGCCCGTCCTGTGAACTTTCAGGCAGACCAAAGCTCCGACGCTTGATGTTGCAACTCGTTATCTCTTGATGGCGGAGCGTCGGGCGAGTCCCCTCCCTGCCGTCCTGGTCGGTCTCGATTTCGGCGACAGCGATTACGCCGAAAGCCTGGCGGAAGCGAAGCAGCTCGCGGCGAGCGCAGGCGTTGGTGCGCTCACAGTCGTTAAAGGCCGTCGCGACCGTCCCGATCCCGCGCTCTTCGCCGGGAAAGGCAAGGTCGAGGAAATCGCCGAAGTCGTCGCCGCCACGCAGGCCCCGGTCACCATCTTCAACCACGAGCTCTCACCGGTGCAGGAACGCAATCTCGAAAAGCGCCTGAACTGCCGCGTGATCGACCGCACAAGCCTGATTCTCGACATTTTCGCCCAGCGTGCGCGCAGCCATGAAGGGAAGGTCCAGGTCGAGCTTGCTCAGCTCGAGCATCTCTCGACTCGGCTCGTGCGCGGATGGACTCACCTCGAGCGCCAGAAAGGCGGTATCGGTTTGCGGGGTCCGGGCGAGACGCAGCTCGAGACCGACCGCCGGTTGCTCGCGAAACGAGTGAAGTCTCTCAAGGAGAAGCTTGCGCGCATGCAGTCACAGCGCGCCGTTCAGCGGCGCGCGCGGGTACGCGCACAGGTCTACTCGGTGTCGCTCGTAGGGTACACGAACGCCGGAAAATCGACCCTTTTCAACCGGCTCACGCGGGCAGGCGTGCACGCTGCAGATCAGCTTTTCGCAACCCTCGATACGACGACGCGGCGCGTGCGGACCGACGCGCGCACGACGGTGGCGCTCTCCGACACGGTCGGTTTCATCCGGGAGCTTCCGCATACGCTCGTCGCCTCTTTTCGCGCGACGCTCGAGGAGACCGTCCACGCGGACCTGCTGCTGCACGTGGTCGACGCGAGCAGTCCGGATCGCGAGGCGCACATCACCGCCGTGAACCGCGTGCTGGCGGAAATCGGGGCCGACTCGGTCCCGCAGGTGCTCGTCATGAACAAGATCGATCTCACGCCGCTGCCCTCGCGGGTCGAGCGTGCCGAATATGGTAAGATTTCGCGTATTTGGATCAGCGCCGAAACCGGGTCGGGGCTCGATTCGGTGCGCACCGCGCTCGAAGAATACGCTTCTGCCGCGCTTCCCCTGAGCCGGGATGAGCGTTCTGCGGCGGCATAAGACAAACCAGGCAGGCTCCCAATGTTTGCGACGTTAAGGTCCGCTCGCGACTATCTCCGCCGATGCGCGCTCAGAATTCAGGGCGCGCTCATGTCGCTCAACGATCCCCAGTGGGGTCGCAGGCCTGGAGGCGGGAACCAGGGCCCGCCAGACCTGGAAGAGCTCTGGCGCAATATCAACCGCAAGCTCGAAGGCCTTTTTGGCCGCCGCGGCAGCGGCGCGGATCGTCCGCCGACGGGCGGGCCACGCAGCTTCGGCGGGCTCGGACTGTTGGCGATCCTCGTTGTGGTTGTGTGGCTCGCCAGCGGGTTCTACATCGTTCCCGAAGGCCAGCGCGGCGTGGTGCTGCGATTCGGCCGTTTGGTGGAGACGACGATGCCCGGCCCGCGGTGGCACCTCCCGTATCCGATCGAATCGGCGGAAGTCGTCAATCTGCTCGGCGTGCGAACCGTCGAAGTCGGCTACCGCAACAACGTGAAGAGCAAGGTGCTGAAGGAATCGCTGATGCTCACGGACGACGAGAACATCATCGACGTGCAGTTCGCGGTGCAGTATGTGCTGAAGAGCCCGGCCGATTATCTTTTCAACAGTCGCGAGCCGGACGAGGCCGTGCTGCAGGCCGCGGAGACCGCGGTTCGCGAAGTCGTCGGCAAAAGCAGCATGGACTTCGTCCTCTATGAAGGCCGCGCGGAAGTGGCGGCGCGTGCGCACAAGCTCATGCAGGCGATCCTCGACCGCTATGGCACCGGCATCAATGTGAGCAAGGTGACGATGCAGAACGCGCAGCCGCCCGAGCAGGTGCAGGCCGCTTTCGACGACGCGGTGCGCGCGGGGCAGGACCGCGAACGGCAGAAGAACGAGGGCCAGGCGTATGCCAACGACGTGATCCCGAAAGCACGCGGGATGGCCGCGCGCCTGACCGAGGAAGCGCAGGGTTACAAACAGCGTGTGATCGAGCAGGCCGACGGTGACGCGTCGCGATTCCGTCAGGTCGTCGCGGAGTACAGCAAGGCGCCGCAGGTTACGCGCGATCGGCTGTACATCGACGCCATGCAGCAGATACTGAGCAACAGCAGCAAAGTGCTCGTCGATCAGAAAGGCGGCAACAATCTCCTTTACCTGCCGCTCGACAAGCTCGTGCAGATGACCGGCCCCGGCGGCGCCGAAGCGCCGAAGCCGCCCGAGCCGCCAGCGGCACAGGAATCGACGACGGCGCGCAGCCGCGAGGCGTTCCGCAGCCGCGACAGGGAGTCGCGCTGATGGATCGTCGCGCTCAAAGCGGAGTCGCGCTGACGAACCCTCGCGCCCAAAGCGGAATCGCGCTGATGGACCATCGCGCTCAAAGCAGGAGTGAGGCCGATGAGACGTAATCTGGGAATGATAGCCGCCGTGCTGGTGGCTCTGCTCATCGTCGCGTCATTGTCGCTTTTCATCGTCGATCAGCGCCAGAACGCGATCGTCTTCAGGCTCGGTGAGGTCGTGCGTGTGGTGAACCAGCCCGGCCTCTATGCGAAAGTCCCTCTGCTCGACAACACGCGGTTTTTCGACACCCGGATACTGACCATAGACTCCGCCGAGCCCGAGCGCTTTCTCACGTCCGAAAAGAAAAACGTGCTCGTGGATCTCTTCGTGAAATGGCGCATCACGGACGTGCGCGCGTACTACGTTAGCGTGGGGGGCGACGAAGCGCGAGCCCGCACCCGGCTCCTCCAGACCATCAACGACAGCCTGCGCGCGGAGTTCGGCAACCGCACCGTGCACGAAGTCGTCTCGGGCGAGCGGGACAAGATCATGGAGCTCATGCGCGATCGCGCGAACGAAGACGCATCGAAGATCGGTGTGCAGGTGCTCGACGTGCGCATGAAACGCGTC
>DASRIK010000679.1:0-18528 GCA_035650035.1 Burkholderiales bacterium
ATATGGCTCGGCATGTGCACGAGGTGCCCTGAGCCGGGGGCAAGCTTCGCCAGCTTGTCCGCATAGCGTTCGGCGCGCCGCGGATTGTCGGACGCTTCCACCGCATGAATGTAAAGATGAATCGCTGCGGCGTGATTGGGATCGCGTTGAAGGATGCCTTCCAAGGTCTTCACGAGGTCGGCCACGGGCGTTTTCAGAGTCTTGCCGCCGGGCTCCCAGTAATCCCAGGGCGAGACGTTCATCAGCGCGTCGGCATAGAGCAGGGCGATCTCGGGGTCTTTGCCGAATCTTCTCGCGACGTTGCGCATGGAAGCGGCGTAGGCCTTGTCGAGCTTTGCGCGATCGCTGTCTGCCGCCGCGCTATAGCGTTCGCCGAGTGCTTCGATCAGGGCCTGTTCGCGGGGTGATGCGCGAAGCGCGACTCGACGCGCACGTTCGAGCGCGGCGATGGCCGGTGCGTTGGCTTTTGCGTCCATCGGCACATTGATGTTCGGTCCAAGCGCCCACGCTTCTCCCCAGAAGCACATCGCGCACTGCGGATCGAGCTGCTGGGCCTTACGAAACGCGCGTAGCGCTTCGTCGTGGTTGAAGCCCCATCCCAGGCGGTAACCCTGGTCGAAATACTGCCGCGCTTTCTTCGAGCGGGTGGTGATCCTGATCGAGCGGGTACCCAGGCCCTGGAGAAGGGGGGGATTGGCCTCGGTCGCAGTGCCCGGAACGGCCTGAGCGGCAGCCGGCGCGGCAGGACTGATCTCGGTTTTCTTCCGGGCACTGACCGGCACGGCCTGCGCGAGCCGAAGCATTCCGGGTGTGGCTGCGATGCCGGGCTGCCGGCACATCGCCCCGTCTATCACGGCGAGCTCGGGCACGAAGACGCTTGCGAATTGGGCTGAAGGGGCCGAAGCACTGCCGGCAAAGCAGGCGGCAGCCAAAGCGAGCACCAGGGATTTACGCGCGTTCATCGGAGCCTCCATCACGTCGTTCTGCGGGAGTGTACGCAGCGTGTGTGTGGGGCTGATGTCAGCGGCGCAACAGTGTGTTTCTATTTCGTTACGTCTGGATCGGAGGGCCGCCTCGACTGGCGCTCTTCGCAGCGAAGCCGGCATCTCGAGAGAATCTCCATCTTTTCGTCGTCGCCCGCTTCACTCCACGCGCAGATTTCCCTCAGCGAACGATAGCAGCCAAGACAAATGTCATCGGCATCGAGGCAGCAGTTGCGGATGCAGGGCGATGGAACGGTGGACACAAAGAAAAGGGACGCGGGCCGACGATGACCCGCGCCCCTGGAGCCTGTTAAGCGTTATTTGCTCGAAGATGAAGCCGCGCCGCCGGATCCGCTGGATGCCGCCGATCCGCTGCCGCCGCCGCCGCTGCTGGACGATGCGCCGCCGCCGCTGGTACTCGTCCCGCCACCGCTCGTTCCAGAGCTTGACGACGAGGACTTGCTCGCGCCGCCACCGCCCGGAGTGACCACTGTCGTTTCCTTGCGCTCGCACGCCGCCAGCGCGAACGCACTCAATGCAGCCAGCAACACGTAAGTACTTGCTTTCATGCAGTTCTCCTCATGGTTATGAAGCGCACAGCAGAGGCAAGGCCCGTGCCGACTCGAAGACCCCCTATGACGCTGTCAATATTATGCGGCAAAGTGCCGGTCAGTCGGCGGTGGCGCCGGATGCACGCGCGCAGCGTGCGTTGTCAAACACGAGGGGTTGGCTGGCGTCCCGTTTCCGGGGGCGCAAAAAAGAAAACCCCGGCCGTCTCCGGTCGGGGTGGATCCAACCGCCCATTCGGGCGGGCCCGTAACGCTGGGACCAGCGGCAGAGTTTCCATCTGCCTAGGACGAAGCCACGAGTTTTTAGTATTCCTGCTTAACGGCGGTGTCCACTCGGGACTTGAGGTTTTTTCTAGAGCACGAAGAGCATCAACATTCCGGCGGCGGCCGCCGCGAGCACGGCCCGGACGAGATAAGGGCCGACGACGACGAAAGGTTCCTGCGGCACGAAGAACGGTACGACCAGCTCGGGAATCGGTCGCTGCGAAAGTTCGGCCGCACCGATGGTGTCGGTGTCCTCGGTCGGACTCGCTGCGCGCGGCAGCTGCGGTGCTTTGCTGGAGGCGAGGGCGTCGCTGCTCAGATCCACGAGCACACCGCTCTGTGCGGGCTGGCGGTATTTGCGGTTGTCATTGCCCCCGCGGTCGCTGTCGTGACCGAGTCCGTCGCTGCCATAGGCCGGAAGCACGGCGCCGTCGTCTGCGGCGCCTGCCGAGCCGTGGGCCGGTGTCGTTCGACGCGTATGCAGCTCGTCGCGCAGCGCGTTGAGAACGACTTTGACTTTGCCAGCATCCATCGCGTAAACCCCGGATAGCGCTTTGACGCCGTTTCGTTTATATCGGCTGGATGCCCCCCCTTCTTGAGGGCCGGCTACAACGAGCGCGACAAGGAGGTCCGGATGAGAAAGCCTGCGTTCCCGCTGGTGCTGGCTGCTGTGCTTGCGTGTATCCCGGTCTCGCCGACGCTTGCACAACAGTGGCCTGAGAAAACCGTCCGTATGCTGGTGCCGTTTCCGCCAGGCGGTGGAACCGACATTCAGGCGCGGCTGCTGTCGACGGCGTTTCAGAGAAGCACAGGCCAGAACTTCATCATCGACAACCGCACGGGTGCGAGCGGGCTCATTGCAACCCAGCTCGCCACCGATGCGGCGCCGGACGGCAACACGATTCTGTTTACGTCCGGAAGCATCTCGGTCATCGCCACGCCCTACGCGAAGCAGATGAAATTCAACGTGCTCACGGACCTCGCGCCGGTGAGCTGGATTTCCTCGACACCGCTCGTGCTGTCGATACATCCGAGCATTCCTGCGAAATCGGTGAAGGAGCTCGTGTCGCTCGCGAAAGCGCGCCCCGGCGCATTGATCGCGGGCGGCAACTCCGCGGGAAGCACGGCGCATCTCACCGCTGAAATGTTCAACCAGGTGACCGGGCTGAAAACGACCGTGCTTACGTATCGCGGCGGCGGTCCGGCCGTGATCGCGCTCATTTCCGGTGAGATCGGGTATATCTTCGCCACCGCGCCGTCGATCATGCCGCATCTCAACAGCGGCAAGGCGAAAGCGCTCGCCGTCACCACACCAAAACGTTCGTCGGCGTTTCCTGAGCTGCCCACGATGAACACGATCTATCCGGGTTTCGAATCGGACAACTGGTACGCGATGTTCTTTCCGAAAGGGACGCCAAGACCGATCATCGACAAGCTCAACGCCGAGATTCGGAAGGCGCTCGAAACTCCGGAAGTGAAAGCGTTCATGCCGCGGGAGGCTCTCGACCCGGTCCTGAGCAGCCCCGAGGAACTGGGCGCGCTGCTGAAGCGCGAGATCGACAAGTACGCGAAAGTGATCCGTTTCGCGAATATCCGAGTCGACTAGCGCAAAAAGAAAACCCCGGCTGGTTAATTCCAGTCGGGGTCGTCTACCGCACATCTGGCGGGCCCGTGCGCTGGTGCCAGCGGCAGAGTGTCCATCTGCCTAGGAGCGGCAACGCCGCGGATACCTTATCGGCTGCGGCGCTGAAAGCTTGAGGGACATCAAGCCCGCTCTTTCGTCCTCAGCGTGGCAAACCCCGCTTGGACAAGACGTAGCATGGCCCCAGCGCGGGGCCGCTATATTGATTCAGATCAAAAATAGTACTGGGACAGCAGGCGAATCGACGGGCAGCCCGGCTGCTCCAAGCCGAATGCCAGCCGGCTACTCCAGCTTGACCCCGGCTTCGACGATGATTTTCCCGAACTTGGCCGATTCGTTGCGGATCACCGTGCGGAACTGCTCCGGCGTCGTCGGCGAGGGCTCGAAGCCGAAACCGCGCAGCTTCGCTGAAAGCTCGGGCGTTTTGATCGCCTGGACAGCTTCCCCATTGAGCCGCCTCAAAATCGGGTCGGGCAGTCCGGCCGGGCCGAAGAAGCCGAAGAAGTTCACGAGCTCGAAGCCGGCGAGCGGCGGGTATTCGGCGATGGCCGGAACGTCGGGCAGCACGGACACACGGTTGGCCGAAGTGACGCCGATCGGCCGGATCCGGTTACTCTGAATGAAAGGCATCGCGGCGCCGATGCTGACGTACGTCAGCGAGACTTCCTTGCCGGCGACCGCAGCAAGCTGCGGCGCCGCGCCTTTGTACGGCACGTGTCTCACCTGCACCCCCGCCAGCTTGTTGAAAAGCTCGCCCGTGAGCTGCTGCGGGTTCCCGACTCCGCTGGAGGAAAACGTGAGCTTCCCGGCGTTCTGCCTGGCATACGCGATGAGCTCGCCCACCGTTTTCGCGGGAATATCCATGTTCACCGCCATGACATTCGGCACTTTCACGAGGAGCGTGATCGGCTGCAGGTCGCGGTCCCAGTCGTAGGCCATTTTCGGGTAGAGGTGCGGGTTCAGCGCGATTTCTCCCGAAGCGACGAGCAGGGTGTAGCCGTCCGGTTTCGCTCGCGCCGCGGCTTCCGTGCCGATCATGCCGCTCGCACCGGTTCTGTTTTCGACAACGACCGGTTGCCCCATGTTCTTGTGCAAGTACTCGCCGAGCAGCCGTGCGGTGAGGTCCGTACCTCCGCCGGCCGGAAAGGGACAGATGAGCCGGACCTGCTGCACCGGATACTGCGACTGCGCGTACTCGGCCGGCAAAGATGCCGCGATGAGAAATGCTGCCGCGACGATAGGCGGCACTGCACGTAATCCACTCATGAGGTTCCTCCGTTTCCGAAGGCATTTTAGAGTGCCTGACTCGAATGAGACACTCTCGATCGGGCTGACGCGCCCCGCAAACGGCTACGTGAACATCGAACGCCTCGCGCGCGGCGATGCCGTGCCGACGACGGTCGAGCTGTCGCCGAAGCCTTGAGATGCGATGAGCACGGAGCAAATCCGATCGACGTGCCGGTCGTCCGTCCCGCAGCACCCGCCGACGACGTTGAGCGCCGGCAGCACTTCGGCCAGGGCCCGATACTGGATTGCGAGCTTCTCGGGATCGCCCGCATCGAGGTCCGTGCTCGCGTCGAGTTCCGCATGACTGCGCGTCGATGCGTTTGCGCGCAACCCACGGATGCGGCACGACCAGGGCGGATTGTCAGCGAGGACGTGTGCAAAGTGCGTCGGGTGGGCGCAATTGATCATGTAATACGCGGCATACAACGCCGTTTCGGCGTCCGTTTTCATGATCGCGTGCTCCAGCGTTTCACCGGAGGGGAGGCGCCCGTCAGTTTCCAGCGTGAATGAAATTGCGACCGGCGTCGCATGCGCCTGCGCGGCCTTGACGACGCCGATCGCTTCTTCGACGTAGTTCATCGTGAACGCGGCAACCATGTCGGCATCGCTGGCCGCGAACGTCTCGACCTGGGGGGCGTGATAATCGTACGCCTGCCGAGCCGTCATACGGCGATCAGCCACGTAGCCGTCGCCTCGCGGACCGATATTGCCGCTGATGACGATCGGCGTCGTGGGTGTCTCGTATGTGTCGCGTATCTCCTGCAGCATGTCGATCGAGCTGGCGTTGGCGGCCGCGAGCAACGCCGCGTCGTAGCCGATTCGCGAAGCCCAGTCCGGATTTGCACGCCAGGTCGGGCTTTCGAGGACGAGCCCGAGCTCATAGCGCCGCGCCATGCGCGCATAGCCTTCGAAATAGTCCCGAAGCGCTTCGGTACCGCCCGGGCTTCTGAGAAGGTCGAAGGCGGCGAACGACGGAAGCTCGAAACCGCCGTGATAGATGAGCGTCGTTTCGAGCCCGCCGTCGGTCATGAAGAGCCGGTCGCCGAGCTGAGGCAGCGCTTTCTGATATTTCCTCACGGCCGAGCTCCGACCGTCATGTGGTTGGTCGGGGCAATCACCCGCTCGATCGTGGAGGGCGACATCACCGGCTGATCGATGGCGATGAGGCCCGTGCGCGCCATGCCCTGAGAAAGCCACAGCAGAAGCGCGAGGAGCGTGCCGCCGGGCAGCAGCAGCTCAATGAGCACGTAGGGGCCCAGGCTGCGCACCCTCGGCATGAAACGGTATACGGCGGTTGTCATTCGTGTCTCCTTGGATGTTGCATTGACCATGAGCGCAGTCTAAGGAGCTGCCATGTCAGGCGAATGTCACGATCGCATCAGTTTGTTTCCGGTTCGTATCAGCTGCCATAATAGGCCCCTCCCCAATGGCCTGTTGCGGGACAGCGCGCCCGCGGTGTCCAGAGCGCGACAGGCTGCAGATATCCGCAACGTGAAAGGAATCAACGTGTACGAAAAACTCGCTCTCTATATCGACGGGGCCTTCATCGAAGCGGAAGGACGGAAAACGGAAGCCGTCGCAAACCCTGCGACGGGGGAGGTGCTCGGCCAGCTGCCGCATGCGACGCGCGAAGATCTCGACCGTGCGCTCGCCGCCGCGCAGCGGGCATTCGAGAGCTGGAAAAAAACTTCCCCGCTCGAGCGCTCGGCTATCCTCAGGAAAGTCGCGCAGCTCGCGCGCGAGCGTGCCGAGAGCATCGGCCGAAACATTACGCTGGACCAGGGCAAGCCGCTCGCGGAATCGGTTGGCGAGGTGAACGTGTGCGCGGAGCACGCCGAGTGGCATGCGGAAGAGTGCCGGCGCATCTATGGCCGAGTCATTCCACCGCGCCGTTCGGATGTCCGCCAGTTCGTGCTGCGTGAGCCGGTCGGCGTCTGCGCTGCTTTCACGCCCTGGAACTTCCCGTTCAATCAGGCGATACGAAAAATGGTTGCCGCGCTCGGCAGCGGCTGCACGCTCATTCTCAAGGGGCCGGAGACGGCGCCCAGCGCGGTCGTGGCACTCGCGCGTCTATTCCACGACGCGGGCCTGCCCGCGGGTTGTCTCAATCTCGTGTGGGGCGTGCCGGCCGACATTTCCGAATACCTCATCAAATCGCCGATCGTCCGCAAAGTCTCCTTCACCGGATCGATCGCGGTCGGCAAGCAGCTCGCGGCGATGGCAGGCGCGCACATGAAGCGCGGCACGTGGGAGCTCGGCGGGCACTCGCCCGCCATCGTTTTCGATGATGCCGACGTCGACCAGGCCGCGACAATGCTCGCGAAGCTCAAGATACGTAACGCGGGCCAGGTGTGCGTGTCGCCTTCGCGATTTTATGTGCAGAGCAGGATTTACGATCGGTTCGCCGAGCGCTTTACGGCGACGATCGGCGCAACCAAGATCGGCAGCGGACTCGAGAAGACAACACAAATGGGACCGCTCGCCCATGCGCGGCGTATCGATGCGATGGAAGCGTTCATGGAAGATGCACGCGCGCACGGTGGCGAAGTCGTGCTTGGTGGCACCCGGTTGAAGACGAGCGGCTTTTTCTTTCCGCCGACGGTGGTCACCGGACTTCCCGACAACGCGCGGCTCATGACCGACGAGCCGTTCGGGCCGATCGCGCCGCTCGTACGCTTCGACGATCCCGAAGAGGTTATGCGTCGCGCGAACAGTCTGCCCTACGGCTTATCGTCCTACGTCTTTACTGAGTCTCTGAAGACGGCGACATTTGCGGCGAATGCGCTCGAAGCGGGCATGGTGAACATCAACCACTTTGGCAGCGCGCTCGCGGAAACGCCTTTCGGCGGTATCAAGGAAAGCGGAATCGGCAGCGAAGGCGGGACGGAGACCTTCGACGGCTACCTCGTGACGAAATTCGTCACGCAGGTTTGACGCGGCCGGATTGCCGCGATGCACACGCGCGGCCACGCCATGTGACGCGGCCGCAAAATCGAGCAGCGCGGGCCAGTTCTAGTGCCTGGCGGTCTGCGAGTGTTCGCCGCCGGGCCGGGCTATGTCTGACATGGCATGCCCCGTCTCGGCAGGCTCTTCATGCCGCGCCAGATCGCCGAGCGAAATGATTCCGACCAGGCGCTTGTCGCGGTTCACCACCGGCATACGCCGTACTTTGACGTCCCCCATGTTGCGTGAGACCTCCTCGAGCTCCTCGTCCTCGAAGCAGTAAAGCACCTCGTGGCTCATGACTTCGCCGATTTTCGTGTCCGGCGACTTGCCTTGGGCGACCGCGCGTACGGCGATATCGCGATCCGTAATCATTCCTACCAGCCGGTCGTTGTCACTGACCGGCACTGAGCCTGCATCGATCTCGGCCATGATCCGCGCGGCCTCGCGGATCGTCTGCTCCGGTTTCGCCAATCGGACATCGTGAGTCATTGCATCCCTGACTTTCATGTGCACCTCCGTTGAAGGATGAAACACAGCCGGATCGCCGGCTGCTACAGGGGCGTGGTTCCGAATCGAAACTCTATCCGGCTGTGACACCGGCGACGGAAGCGGGTTCGCGGCGGCGACGGGGTCCAAGAGTGCCTGACATAATGAGGCACTCTAAGCCGCGCCAAGGCCGGCTGACGTCAGCATCGGGTTGAAGTGCGCGCGTATCACCTGGTCCCAGGTGAATCGCGTCGCCGTTCTTCGAGCGTGATGTCGCAGCTGCTTCACCCGGTCCGGGTGCTGCCGCAAATAGAGCAGGTGCCCGACGAGCCCGAACCGACGTTGCGGTCGCACGGCTCGAGCCATTGCGTGCCGATACCGTTCGGGATGACGCGGGGATCCACGCCGAAATCCCACATCTTTTGCTTCATGAAACGGCTGACAGTCGTAATCGTCGCCGCTTCGTTCAGCTCCTGCCACGGCACTCGCTCGAAGCCAAACGTGTTGTTCGCGTTCCAGACCGGATACACCGCAAAAAGGTGCACCGGGACGCACGCGCTTCGATCGTGCGTCACGCCGGTTGCGTTCGTTCCCAGCCTGCTGCATCTGAATTTTTTACGTTTTGGATTCAGCGCTTTCGGTCGCTCCGTCGGTCTGCCTTCCCGACTCGATGGCGAGAGGACGCGCGAACAAAAAGCGCATAAGGGTCGCAATCGATGTACCCGCTGGCACGCCGCACGGCGCGTTGCTTGCCAGTTGGGTCGCGAACGGGCGTCATGAATAAACCCATCGTCGTGATCACCGGAGCTTCGGCCGGTATTGGCCGTGCCACCGCGCTTGCCTTTGCCCGGCGCGGTTGGCGCGTCGCGCTGCTCGCCCGCGGGATCGAAGGGCTCGAAGGGGCGCGGGCCGAAGTCGAGGCTGCCGGCGGGCAGGCTTTGATGATTGCCGCCGACGTCGCCGACCACGCCCAGGTGGAAGCGGCCGCTGCCGAGGTGGAGCGGAAGTGGGGAGCCATCGACGTATGGGTGAACAACGCGATGGCGACGCTATTCTGCGATTTTCTGCGCACCACGCCGGAGGACTTCAAACGCGCGACCGAGGTGACGTATCTGGGTGCGGTCTGGGGCACGCACGTCGCGCTGAAGCGCATGAAGCCGCGCAATCGCGGCGTGATCGTGCAGGTCGGTTCCGCGCTTGCGTATCGCTCGATCCCGCTACAGGCGCCCTACTGCGGCGCGAAAAGCGCGCTGCGGGGCTTCACGGATTCACTGCGCTGCGAGCTTATCCACGACGGAAGCGACGTGCATCTCACGATGGTCCACCTGTCGGCATTCAACACGCCCCAGTTCGACATCGCCCGCAACTGCATGGGCGCGGGGGCAAAACCCGTCGGGACGATCTTTCAGCCCGAAGTAGCTGCGGAAGCGATCGTATGGGCTGCGCAGCATCGCCGCCGCGAGCTCTGGGTAGGCCTGCCGGCGGCAGAAGCGATACTCGGCACGCGGACAATACCCGGACTGCTCGATCGCAAGCTTGCGCGCGAGGCTTACGAAGGCCAGATGGACGTCTCGAGACGCGCGCCCGAACGGGACAACCTGCACGCCCCCCTGCCAGGCGATCACGGCACGCGCGGGCGTTTCGACGCCGCCTCGAAATCGTGGAGTGGGCAGCATTGGTTGAACACGCACAGGGGTGTCGCGGCTACGATCCTGGCGGTCGGCCTGGCGGGCCTGACTCTTCTCAGGCGGCGTAGCTGAAATCCCGCAGGGTCTGGCGTTTGCTTTAAATAGCGCACGCCGACCCCATATTCCCCGTAGTTCCGTGTAACCGTCGGCCCTCCGGCGCCGGACCGTTTTTCGATTAATCAGAGAGATATGGCAACTCGCGATCCTCATGGCTGGATGTGGGCGGAAGCCTGCCACATGCTCGAGCAGGCTGAACGCCTGCACCGTCAGTTCTTCAGGCTAGGCGCGCCGCGCGGCGCGCGGACGGCGTGGGAGCCGCCGGTCAACGTGTTCGAAGACGATGAAAGCTACCTCATCATGGTCGCGCTCCCGGGCTGTTCGCCGGACGGCGTGGAAGTGCTTCTCGATTCGAGCAGCATCATTGTGCGCGCGAGCTGCGACATGCCCTTTGGCGCGCGCGGCTGCGAAGTACGCCGTCTCGAGATTCCGTACGGCTATTTCGAGCGCCGCATCCAGCTGCCTGCGATGAGGTTCGAAGTGGTCCAGCGGGAGATCGTGAACGGCTGTCTCATCATCAATTTACGCAAGGTCACCTGAATCAATGAACAGACAAGGGTCCTATCACGCTGCCGCGAACGAGGCAGCGACAGGCGGCGAGCAGACGCTCGATGCGAACGTGTCTGCGTCGAGCGAGGTGCAACCTACGTCGTCGGAGCGTGCAGACGAGCGCCAGCGCTCGAAGCCGCTGCCGGAGGACGCGCTCATCATTCTGCCGGTGCGCAATCTCGTGCTGTTTCCGGGCGTGATCCTGCCGATTACGATCGGCCGCGCGAAATCCCGTGTGGCTGCGCAGGAAGCTGCGCGTCAGCAGCGTCCCATCGGCGTTCTCCTGCAGAGCAAGCCTGAAATCGACGAACCGCGGCCGGAGGATTTGCACTGGGTCGGCACGACCGCGAACGTGCTCCGCTACGTGACGGGCGCCGACGGCGCGCATCATCTCGTCGCGCAAGGCGAGGAACGTTTCCGCGTGCTGCAGTTTCTCGACGGCTACGACTTCCCCGTCGCCCGCGTGCTCCGCATGCCGCAGCCCGAAACCGCCGATAACGAGGTCGAGGCGCGCGCGCTCGCGCTGAAGCAGCGCGCAATCGAGATCCTGCGACTGCTTCCGCAGGTGCCCGAAGACATGATCGTGGCCTTGCAGAACGTCGAAGGTCCCGCGCAGCTTGCCGATCTCGTCGCCGGGCTCATGGATGCGCCACCGGAGGAGAAGCAGAAGCTCCTTGAAACGTTCGATCTGCGCGAGCGGCTGGACAAGCTGCTCGAGCTCCTCACGCGACGCATGGAAGTGCTGAAGCTTTCACGCGAGATCGACGAGCGCGCCAAGGAATCGATGGAATCGCAAAGCCGCGAGCACCTCCTGCGCGAGCGTATGCGCGCCATCCAGAAGGAGCTCGGCGATGACGATGAGGCAACCGCGGCCGAGCTTGCCGAGCTCGAGAAAGCGATCGCCGAAGCCGGCATGCCGGAAGAGGTGGAGAAGCATGCGCGCAAGGAGTTGAAACGCCTCCAGCGCATGCCTGAAGCGGCAGGCGAATACTCGATGGTGCGCACGTACCTCGAGTGGCTCACGGAGCTTCCGTGGAAGAACCCGGAGCCGAGCTCGATCGATATCGCCGAGGCGCGCCGTATTCTCGAGGCCGACCACTACGGGCTCGAGAAAGTCAAGAAGCGCATTCTCGAGTATCTCGCCGTGCGTAAGCTCAACCCGACGGGCAAGAGTCCGATCCTGTGCTTCGTGGGACCGCCCGGCGTGGGCAAGACTTCGCTCGGGCAGAGCATCGCGAAAGCGACCGGGCGCGAGTTCGTGCGGGTGAGTCTCGGCGGCGTTCACGACGAAGCGGAGATCCGCGGTCACCGGCGTACCTACATCGGCGCGCTGCCGGGCAACATCATTCAGAGCATCCGCAAGGCGGGCACGAAAAACTGCGTCATGATGCTCGACGAGGTGGACAAGCTCGGAGGCGGCGCTTTTCACGGCGATCCGGCGTCGGCGCTTCTGGAAGTGCTCGATCCGGAACAGAACTCGACTTTCCGCGACAACTATCTCGGCGTGCCGTACGACCTTTCGCAGGCGATGTTCATCTGTACCGCGAACGTGCTCGACACGATTCCGGGGCCGCTGCGCGACCGCATGGAGATCATCCAGCTCGCCGGTTACACCGAACAGGAGAAGCTCGAGATCGCGAAGCGCTATCTCGTGAACCGCCAGCTTTCGGCCAATGGCCTGACGGCTCAGCAGTGCGAGATCACCGAGGAGGCGCTGCGCACGATCATCACGGATTACACGCGTGAGGCCGGTGTGCGCAACCTCGAGCGCGAGATCGGCGCGGTGATGCGACACGTGGCGATGCGCCTCGCCGAAGGCGCGATCACGCAGGCTAGAATCGCACCCGACGATCTGCACGAGATCCTCGGAGCGCCCAAATACGAGTCCGAGCTCGCGATGCGTACCAGCATCCCGGGTGTGGCGACCGGCCTCGCGTGGACGCCTGTCGGTGGCGACATTCTCTTCATCGAGGCGACGCGCATGCCAGGCTCCGGCAAGCTGATACTGACCGGGCAGCTGGGCGACGTGATGAAGGAAAGCGCACAGGCGGCGCTCTCGCTGGTGAAAGCGCGAGCGGTGCTGCTCGGCATCGACCCCGCTCTCCTCGAGAAATCGGACATTCACGTGCACGTTCCGGCGGGTGCGACGCCTAAGGACGGGCCGAGCGCGGGCGTCGCGATGTTCCTGGCGCTGACCTCGCTGCTCACGCAGCGGCCCGTGCGCAGTGACACCGCGATGACGGGCGAGATCAGCCTGCGGGGGCTCGTACTCCCGATCGGCGGCGTGAAGGAGAAGGTGCTCGCCGCGATGCGTGCCGGCATCACCCGCGTGATGCTGCCCATGCGCAACCGCAAGGATATGGAGGACGTGCCTGCCGAAGCCCGCGAGCGGCTGGAATTCATCTGGCTCGAGACGGTGGACGATGCCGTTGCAGCCGCGCTCGATCCGCGTCTGGCCGAGCATCTCGCGGAGCACGAGGCGGCCGCGTAGGGGCTTTGCTTCCATGAGCTCAGAGACTCGAGACGTGGACGATGCGCGTCTCGAGCTCGTCGAGCGTTTCTTCGACGGCACCGGCGCGACCTACGATGCGATGGTGCATTGGGCCACACTCGGGTTCGACGGGCGCTGGAAAAAGCGCATGCTCGAACGCATTCCGGACGGCGCCGGTCCGGTGCTGGATCTCGCGTGCGGCACCGGCATTTCCACGTTGTCGATTGCGCGCCGTTTTCCCTCGCGGCGCGTGGTCGGCGTCGAGCTTCGGGACGAATATCTGCGCGTTGCGCGGGAGAAGGTCGCGCGCGAGGGTCTCGGCAACATCGATCTGGTGCTATGCCGGGCGGAAGACTTTCGAAGCCCGCTTCAGTTCGACTGCGTCACTTCATCCTATCTCGCGAAATACGCCGACCTTCCACTGCTCGTCCGCCACTGCGGCGAGATGCTGCGCCCGCGCGGCGTTCTGATGATGCACGACTTCACGTTTCCGCCGAAGCGACTGCTCGTCGCCACCTGGCGGCTTTACTTCGCAGTCATGCGACAAACCGTAGCGCGCGCATTTCCAGAGTGGAAAGAAATTTACGAAGGCTTGCCGCGCCTCATCGAAACAACGCAGTGGCCGACCGTATTGCAGGGCGCGCTGGCGGAAAACGGCTTCGAGCGAATCGAGGTCGAATACCTCACGCTCCATGGTTCCGCGATCGTGAGCGCAGTCAGGAGATAGCGCGCATCCGTTCGACGATGAGCCGCGGAAACGCGCGGAGCTTCGCCGACACAGGTCGTGGAAATCCCTCGAGCGCGGCGTGCGCGCCCCGGATACGGGCGTCGATTTCGAGCTCCATCGCGGAGCAGAGTTTCTCGATGGCGCGTGCAGCGACGACGTATTTGTCTGTCGCGTCCGTATCGTGCCGAATCCGAAAATGGGCGAGCAGCGTCGCAAGCGTCGCCTCGTGCTGTGCGGAACGGGTGTCCGATCCCGTGCGCGCGACCACATCGCTGAGATCGTCGGCGATCTGGTAGGCTTCGCCGGCTCGCGCACCGAATTCGCTCGCGGCTTTGCGCACCGCAGGGGCGGCGCCGGCAGCGATTGCCCCGAGCTCTGCGGCGGCTGCGAACAATGCTCCGGTCTTCAGGTAGGCGATGCGGTCGTACGGCGGCTGCTCGAGCCCGCGCTCGCACATCATCGTCTCCATTTCGCGCGACTCGAGCGGCTCCTGGTAAGCACCCGCCGCCACACTCGCAATCGCACTTGCCAGGGTGTGAACTTCGTCGCGGCCGAGCTCGGCGCTGCGCTGAAGAGCGGTCGCGAAGATCACGTCGGCGAGAAGCACGGCGCGGCGGCTGCCGTGCACGATCCATACGGCCGGCCGATCGCGGCGCGTGCAATCGCGGTCGACGAAATCGTCGTGAATCAACGAGGCGGCCTGGACGCATTCGATCGCGACCGCACTCGGCAGTGCCCTGCTGCGCGGTCCCGCCAATGCATCGCAGACGGCGAGCACCATGGAGCCGCGCAGCTTCTTGCCCTCGCGCACGACCGAATGAATCGTCTGCGCCTCGGCGGGCGGGAGATCTCGAAAGAAAACCGGAATCCAGGCGGCGAGTTGCGTCGTGAGCTCGGAGCGGAGCTCCGCCCAGTAACGTGCGGGATCGTCGTCTATCCGTTCCATCGGACGATCGCCAGCGCGACGCCCAGCAACAGCACGCCGCCGCTGATGCATTTCAGGATGCTTTCGAGCGGCTCGAGTCCTGGGCCGGCGGCCGCGTCTCGCGAACGCTTCAGCGCCTTGTACGGTCTCGACGCCCGGATCTCGACCAGACTGAAAAGCGCGGCGGCGCCGGAAAGTATGACGGCAGAAACGGATAGCGCGTTCGTCTGCATTACATAGCCCCCGAGTACCGGCAGGGCGCCCCACGACAGCGCGAAATAGCCGTCAGTATGGAACGAGCCGTCGAACCACTCGAGGTTGTAGGCGAGGAGGAAGAATCCCTCCGCGATGGCGATCGGCCAGAGTAGCGGCACGAAAAAAATCATGTAGTAGGCGCCGATCGCGTAGGCAACGGCGGAGGATACGCCGCCAAGCAGCCACAGCTGCCGGACGGAAAAGACGTTGCCCCACGGCTTGACGCTCCGGCTGCCGAGCGCATCGAAGGCGTGCGCTCCGATGCCGAGCGCAAGAAAGTAAATCAGCAGCATCGCGGCGACGCGGTCCCAATAGATGTGGGGTGCGAGCATCGCACCGATGACCGTGTAGGCGAGGACCATCCCGGTGTATGGCAGGAACAGGAGACCGACGAAGACGCGAAATCGCCGCGGCCCGAAGCGGGGGACGAACCATTCGGTCGTGCGGTCTACCGGCGGCAGCACGGAATTCCTCCGCTGCGATGCAACATCAGGCGCCGGGACGCGCACCGGGCCAGGAACAAGCCGCGCCGGCGTACTGCGCCGCTGTCCGGCGTTTGCCTTGCGTCCGGTGAACGGACGCTTTGCGCTGCTTCTGTGTCGCGTGTGTCGCGCCGATCACCGAGCCGGCACGCCGGCCTGCATGGTCGAGACGCGCGGCAGCGGCATCACTCCGTATGGCGCTTCGCGACGCGTGTGCAGCGGCCCGTTACAGTAGCCATGCAGCCGCGCGTGCGCGACACAATCGAGGAAAAACCGGAACGTGTGCGGCGTGGTGATTACGCTGCCGTTTTCCTGCAGGCACCGCCATGACCAGTGGAAAGGCGCATCGTCGGCCCCTGACGCAGCGATGCGATAGAACTCCCACTCTCCCATTGGTTTGCCTCGCTTTATTTTGATGGGACAATCAATGATGCACGAGCCATGCCAAAAGTCCAGCGCGCCGGCGCCGCGACTGTAAGCGCTTCGCCTGTCTGAGTTTTTACGCCCGCGCCGTAAAGGCCCGCCGGAGCGAGTGTCAGTAATGGCGACACCGGGTCCCGAGTCGGCGGGCAAGCTTTGCATGGTAGGATCAGCCGCTCCCGACGAGCGGAACGGATGCGGAATGAAGATCGAGCGAGCTGTCGCGACGAGGCGCTATGCGGATCTGCACGAGCACCTCGAAGTGCTGCGAAACGAGGGGCTGCTCCTCACGATAGATCAACCGGTCGACAAGGATTCGGAGCTGCATCCACTCGTGCGCTGGCAGTATGTCGGCGGCATCGAAGAACACGACCGCAAAGCCTTTCTTTTCACGAACGTTACTGACGCGCGCGGCCGGAAGTACAAGTTTCCCGTCGCGGTCGGTGCCTACGCGGGCAATCGCCGGATCTACTGCCTTGGGATGCAGGCGAGCCCTGAAGAAGTCCAGCCCCGCTGGGAGCGCGCGACCGCTGATCCGATTGCGCCGCGCATCGTGGAGCGTGCGCTGTGCCAGGAGGTCGTTTTGACCGGCGACGCGCTGAGGGGGGAGGGGCACGGCCTCGATGCCCTGCCCATACCGGTGTCGACGCCGGGGTTCGACAGCGCACCAACGCTCACCGCGACGAACGTCATCACGAAAGATCCCGAGACCGGCATTCACAATCACGGTACTTACCGCGCGGGCCTCAAGGCGCCGGACCGCCTCGTCGTGCGCATGGCGACGCGCGTCGGCGGTGCCGGCGGTTACCGTCATTATCTGAAACATCAGCAGCTTGGCGATCGCGAGATGCCGTGCGCCATCGCGCTTGGCGCGCCACCTTATGTCGCATTTGTCGCGCCGCAAAAACTGCCGCTCGACGTCGACGAGGTCGGCGTGGCCGGCGGGCTCGCCGGAGAGCCCATACAGGTCGTCCGCGGGAAAACCGTCGACCTTCTCGTCCCCGCCGAAGCGGAGATCGTGATCGAGGGGTTTATCGACACCACGCGACTCGAGCCCGAAGGTCCCTTCGGCGAATCGCACGGCCATGTTGCGCTCGAGGAATTCAACATGCCCATGCGCGTAACGGCCATCACGCACCGCAGGGACGCCGTCGTCGCGTCGTATATCAGCCAGGTGACGCCCAGCGAGTCGAGCGCCATCAAACGCGCCGCTTACGAGCCGATGTTCCTCGCGCACCTCAACAGGACGCTCGGCATCAAAGGCGTGAAGCGCGTGACGCTCCATGAGCGCATGACCGCGCTGCGCCGGATCGCCATCATTACCGTCGAGAAGGGCACGCCACGCACCGAGATCTGGCGCGCCCTTTTTGGCGCGGCGTCGTTCAAGGCCGACGTCGGCAAGATCTGTATCGCCGTGAACGACGACATCGATCCGGAGAATTCGGACGCTGTTTTCTGGGCTCTCGCCTTTCGCATGGACCCGTCGGCCGACCTGCAGGTGCTGCCTTATCGCAGTCCGGGCCACGGTCCCGAGCGGGAGCACGAAGCCGATCGCGAAGATTCGACCCTGCTCATGGATGCCACCATGAAGGAGGAGCTGCCGCCGGTCGCGCTGCCGAAGCGCGAATACATGGACCGGGCGCGCAGACTCTGGGAATCGCTCGGGCTGCCTGCTTTACGACCGCAGTCGCCCTGGTTTGGTGCGCCGGTCGGCGACTGGCTGCCGCAATGGGACGCCGCGGCGAAGCGCGCCGCCGAAGGCCGCTATCTCGACAATGGAGTCGTGAGCGAGCGGCAGCAGCGCGGCGGATTGAAGCCCGAGACACGCTTTCGCCCTGATGACCAACGAAAGGAGGAACCATGAGCGTGGCGAAGTTGATCGCTATCGCGCTGATCATTGCCGGTGTTTTGGGCCTCATATACCAGCGGTTCAGCTTCACCAAAGAGACGGCACAGGCGAAGATCGGGCCGCTCGAGCTCTCGGTCAAGGAAAAAGAAACCGTGAACGTGCCGCTATGGGCGAGCCTCGGTGCGATCGGGGTGGGCGTCGTACTGCTCGTGACGGGCGGCCGCAGGAAATAGCTGGTCTGAACCTTGCTCGGGCAGGCGCAACAAGAAGGTTGCCCTGGCAAGGACGATCATGCGCATCCGCGTCGGTTACGAATTCGTTTACGAGTGTCACCAGCCGACGCCGATGATCCTCACGTTGAGCGTGCACCCGACGCGCGCGCGCGATCTCATCGTTCCCGACGAGATTCGCACCGATCCGCCCGTCGCGATCGCCGAATACAGAGACCTCTTCGATAACCGCTGTCACCGCATCGTCGCGCCGGCAGGCGAGCTCAGGATTTTCGCCGACGGCATCGTCGCGGACTCCGGCGAGCTGGATTCGGTCGTTCCTTCTGCCATTCAGCACCCGGTCGAAGAGCTGCCGTCCGACACGCTCGTGTTCCTTCTCGGCAGCCGCTACTGTGAAGTCGATCTCATGCTGGATACGGCGTGGAAGCTCTTCGAAAAGACGCCGCCGGGCTGGGCGCGTGTGCAGGCGATCTGCGATTTCGCTCACGGTCACGTTGCCTTCGGCTACGAGCACGCCCGCGCGAGCCGCACGGCCCGCGAAGCGCACGCGGAGAAGCTCGGCGTGTGCCGCGATTACACGCACCTCGCGGTGACGCTCTGCCGCTGCATGAACATCCCGGCGCGTTACTGCACGGGGTATCTCGGCGATATCGGCGTGCCGGCCGCGCCCTATCCGAT
>DASRIK010000680.1:0-9901 GCA_035650035.1 Burkholderiales bacterium
CACAAACGGCAACAGCGAGGAAGTTCCGACTCGCGAGGCGCTGCTGGAGAAAGTTTTGACTGCGGCCAAGAAAGATCTAACGATTCAGCGGTACAAAGGCTTGGGAGAAATGAACCCGGAGCAACTCTGGGAGACCACCATGGATCCGGCGACGCGAAGACTCCTGAAGACTCAAATCGAGGACGCAATCACGGCCGAAGAGATTTTCGCGACGCTCATGGGCGACCAGGTGGAGCCGCGGCGGAACTTCATCGAAATGAACGCGCTCGGCGCTCGCAACATCGACGTCTGAACGTGGGAGCTGTGGCGCCCACTCACCTAACTCGCGGTCTTTCGGGCGCGAGCAGTGCTCTTGGGTTTCTCGGCGCCGTTCTTCGCTGCGCCCTTGGGCGCGAACTCGAACCCCACCTTCCCATCCGAGCCTTTCACGAGGTAGGCCGAAAACGGCCGGCCTTTCTTCGAGATGAAGCGGTGCAGAAGGTCGGTCCGCCCTTCCGTCAGGAGCTTTCGCATCTGCTCGGCTTCGATCGGTCGCTGCAGGATGATCTGACCTGAACGGAAATCGCACGAACGCGGATTGGCGAGGGCACCTTCACAGGCGTAGGCCATCCCGTGCGCGTACACACCTTTGCCGCACTTGGGGCACGGTCCGAGAGTCTCCTGCCCTGAGAGGTCGATCGCTTCGCCCTCCCCGTCGGCCTGTTGCTGACCGAAATCGAATTCCACCTTGAGCTCGGGTGTGAGCTTGATGTTGGCGGCGAACGGTTTGCCCAGGCGGCTGCGAAACCCCTGCAGGGGGCCGATCTGCCTCTCCTGGATCAACGCTTCGATCTCAGCCGGCTCGAACTGCCGTCCTGACAGAATGCGCCATAGGGCGAAATCGCAGCTCTGGCACTGGAATTTCTTGTAGTTCTCGCGGATGACGCCGCCACACTTCGGACACGACGTCTGGAGTGTCGTGTAGTCACCCGGTACGGTTTCGCTCTCGTGGGCCTTGGCGCGCTCGACGATGTGCCGCGTCATCTCCGCGATGCCTTGCATGAACTGCGGCCGGGAAAGCTGGCCGTGCTCCATTTCCTTCAGCTTGTACTCCCACTCGCCCGTGAGCTCCGGTGACGTGAGCTCCGGGATCTCGAGCCCGCGCAGCAGCGTGAGCAGCGAAAACGCCTTCGGAGTCGGCTGAAGTTCGCGCTGATTGCGCACCACGTATTCTTCGGCAATCAGCTTCTCAATGATGACCGCGCGGGTTGCCGGCGTGCCAAGGCCCCGCTCTTTCATGGCGTCGCGAAGCTCTTCGTCGTCCACGAGCTTGCCCGCGCCTTCCATCGCCGTGAGCAGCGTGGCTTCCGTGAAGCGCGCGGGCGGCTTGGTCTGGGTGGCCAGGACATCGACCGAACGCGTGTCGGCCGGCTCACCTTCGACGACCGGCACGAGATTCGCCTCGTCGTCTTCCTGCGCTTCCTTCCCGTGGACTTCCAGCCAACCCGCCTGCTTGAGCACCTTGCCTTCGCTCTTGAAAGGCTCGCCTTCAACTCGCGTGATCCGGGTCGTGACGAGATATTCCGCAGGGGGATAGAACACGGCGAGAAAGCGCCTGACGACGAGGTCGTAAAGCTTCGCTTCGGCCTCGTTCAGGTGCTTCGGCACCAGCGCAGTCGGAATAATCGCGAAGTGGTCCGACACTTTCGCATTGTTGAATATGCGCTTGTTCGGCTTCACCCATTGCTGCTTCAGGATTTTCGAGGCAAAGCCCGCGTACGGGTGCTCGGCGCTCTTCCTGCCGCGGGCGCCGCCGCCGAGCGCTTCCAGCGTCTCCTTGACCGTCTCGATATAGTCTTCCGGCAGCGCGCGCGAGTCCGTCCTCGGGTAGGTCAGCACCTTGTGCTTCTCGTAGAGCGCCTGGGCGACCGAGAGCGTCATCCGCGCCGAGAAGCCGAACCGGCCGTTCGCCGTACGCTGCAGACTCGTCAGATCGAAGAGCAGCGGCGACGCTTGCGTGGAAGGCTTGCTTTCCTCGGTGATCGTGCCGGGCTTGCCGAGACAGCGGTCCCGGATCGCCAGCGCTTTTTTCTCGTCCCAGATGCGTTCCGGGCGCAGGTCGCTCCCTTCCTCGCGCTTTTCCTTCGAGAAGTTCTCGTCGAACCAGCGTGCGGGGTATTCCCCGGCTGCAACGCCGAACGTCCCATGTACTTCCCAGTAGTCCCGCGCGACGAACTTCTTGATCTTTTCCTCGCGCTCGACAAGGATCGTCAGGGTGGGTGTCTGGACGCGGCCGACCGGCGTCTTGTGAAAGCCGCCGCTCTTCGAGTTGAAGGCGGTCATGGCGCGGGTGCCGTTGATGCCGACCAGCCAGTCCGATTCCGAGCGGCACGTCGCCGCATCCGCCAGCGGCAGGAGCTCGCGGTCAGCCCGGAGCCGTTCGAAGCCGCCCCGTATCGCCGCGGGCGTCATCGACTGCAGCCACAGGCGCTCGATCGGCTTGTTGGCCTTGGCGTGCCGCATGATGTACCGGAAGATGAGCTCGCCTTCGCGGCCTGCGTCGCAGGCGTTGATGATTCCATCCACGTCCTTGCGCTTGATGAGCTTCACGAGGAGCTTGAGCCGCGCCTCGGTTTTCTCTATCGGCCTCAGATCGAAGTGCGGGGGGATGACAGGCAAATGGGCGAACGACCATTTACCGCGTTTCACTTCGTAGTTTTCCGGGGGCGTCAACTCGAGCAGATGGCCGACGGCGGACGACACGACGTGCTGCTCGCTTTCGTAATAGTCGTCGTGCCGCTTGAACCCGCCGAGCGCGCGCGCGATGTCGCCCGCGACGGACGGTTTTTCGGCAATGATCAGTTTCTTGGCCATCTAACCTGGAATCGAAGAAACGCGCGCAGAAGCAGTCTTCGGCGCGAGAGGAGCGCTCAAAAAAGAGCGGACGATAATAAGAACAAAGCGTATGCAGCGCAAGCGATTAGCCAAAAACAACGTCCGATCAGAAGGTTAGGCCTCATTTACCCCGGGAAGACCCGTATGCGGGCTACCGGATGCGTTGGTAGCGGCTGCCGGGCAGCGCTTCGACCAGGCCCTCGAGCTCCCACTTCGTAAGCAGCGCAGCGAGCGCATCGGCGCCCAGGCCGCTACGGGTCACCAGCGTGTCGAAGTCGCACGGGTCGAAGCCGAGATGGACAAGCGCGGGGTGCGGTGGTTCGCCGTCGGGTGCGGCTGCCTTCGACGCGGCGGCCTGCGCGACTCCGGCAGGTTGGAGCTCATCGAGAATGTCGTCAGCCGTTTCCACGAGCTTCGCGCCCTGCTTGATCAGGCTGTGGCAGCCTTTCGCGAGCGGCGAATGAATGGAACCGGGTATCGCAAAGACTTCTTTGCCCTGCTCGTTCGCGAGCCGGGCTGTAATGAGCGAGCCGCTCGAAAGCGCCGCTTCGACGACGAGGCAGCCGCGCGCGAGGCCCGCAATCAGGCGGTTGCGCCGCGGGAAATTGGTGGCCACAGGGGCGGTGCCCAGCGCGAATTCCGAAATCATGCAGCCGTCGCGTGCTAGCTGATGTGCGAGCTCGTGATTGCGCGCCGGGTAGACGGTGTCGAGCCCGGTTCCGACCACCGCGACGCTGCTCGCCGGGCCGGCAAGGCCGCCGCGGTGCGCCGCCGCATCGATACCGAGCGCGAGCCCGCTCACGATCGTAAAGCCCGCCTCGGACAGCGCGCGGGCGAACGCTTCGGCGTGCGCGAGACCCTGCTGTGTCGCGTTGCGGCTGCCGACGATGGCGAAAGCCGGCGCGTTGAGTAGCTCGACTCGCCCTTTGGCATATAGCACGGGGGGCGGGTCCGGGGCGTCCAGCAGCGCTTTGGGATAGACGTCGTCGGCGAGCGTAATCACGTGGTTGCCGGGCTCGCTCAGCCATTGGGCGGCACGTTCGAGCAACTCACGGGGAGGCGCCGCGCTTACGGCTCGAGCGGCGCGGTCCGGCACGCAGCGGGCAAGCTCGGCACGGGACTGGGCGAGTACTTCGTGAGGCCCGCCGAAAGTTGCGAGAAGCCGACGAAACGCGTCGTTGCTCAATCCAGGCGCGAAGCTCAGCGTCAGCCACGCTTCCAGATCGGCATCGAGCATCATGGGCCGAGCGAGCTCAGGGGTTCGTGATAATGTCGGACACCCCGACGGGTCGCGACGCTTGCATGACGAGGGCGAAAGATGCGCGCTCGAACGTGCGGAACACCATCACGAGCCCGTAACGTTCGGCGGGAAGCTGCGCGAAATCCGAGTCGCGAACCGGCGGCGCCGACGCGTAGACCGGCCGGTCGCGTCCCGCCAGGTCGGCCGGAAAGTACGGGATGCGCTGGTCGTTACCTGTCGGCCCGGTGCGACCGTAGAGCGGCTCGGTGCGCTGCGAATAGCGTGCGCTGCGCTGGTCGCGATGCAACGCCAGGACGTGTCCGGTTTCGATGCCGTCGCGGGTGCCTTTGGAGAGCGCCACGATCGCAAGCGGCCCCGTCTCCCGTAGCCCCCCGTACGTGGAGACTACGCGTCCACGCACGATGTTTTGAGGCGCGTGGGGCGCATATGCAAAAACCGGCGTCTCCCGCGGGACGGCGCGTAGCCTGTCGCCGCGATAGATCTCCTGCACGGCTTTGGTGATCTCGATCGTGCTCACCTCGGATCGCCGGCGAAGCTCGGCTTCCCCGAGGTAGGCGGCCGTATATCCGAGGATCTGGCCTGTGTCGGGATCGACGAGCGGATCGCCGCGCCGGAAGAGTTGCCAGCGCGTGTCCGACGTTCTGTCGAGGCCGCGGGCGTAGGCGACGTTGCCCGCACCCAGCACGACACGGTCTTCTTCCGTCGCCACGATCTCCGGTGTGCCGTCGAGCTCGTTGGCGGCCACCACGAGGGGCCGCGACAGGAACGGCTCGATGTCGGACGGGCTGATCGTTTGTATCGCTTCGGCGTCCCGCGGCTCGATGCGCACGCGCGGGCTGACCGTTTCGGCGGTACGCTCCACCTGCAAGCGGACCTGCGTCCCGGCGCGCTGGAGAACGAGGGTATCCCCGGGGTGGATCCGGTGCGGATTCCGGATCTGCTCACGGTTCAGGTTCCATAGCTCCGGCCAGCGCCAGGGATCTTTCAGGAAGCGGGTGGCAAGGCCCCACAGCGTATCGCCCCGCACGACGGTATACCGCTCCGGCGCGTCCGGCTTGAGTTCCGGCGCCGTCGATGCAGCCCCCGCCACCAACGGCAAAGACAGCAGGAAAATCAGCGATATAATTGCTTTTTTCATAACGGACCCAATCTACTGCCGTTAGCGCGCCGCACGTTCCGGCGGCAGAAGTTCATCTAAAGGATCAGTGTGTTGTTAGCGGCCTGGGGCCGCAATTGTTTATGCCCTTGTTGCCTATTTTGCATTACCCCGATCCGCGCCTGCACAACGTGGCCGCTCCGGTCACACGCGTCGATGACCGGATCCGCCAGCTAATCAAAGACATGGCCCAAACCATGTATGCCGCGCCCGGAATCGGCCTCGCCGCGACGCAGGTCGACGTGCACGAACGGGTGCTCATCATCGACATCTCGGAAACCCGGGACCAGCTCCAGGCCTTCATTAACCCCGAGATCCTGGAACGTTCCGGCGAAACCGAAACGGAGGAAGGATGTCTCTCCGTTCCTGGTATTTACGACAAAGTGACCCGCGCCGAGCGTGTGATAGTGCAGGCGCTCAACGCCCAGGGAGAAAAATTCACGCTCGAAGCGGAAGGCCTTCTGGCGGTATGCATCCAGCACGAGATCGACCACCTGGACGGAAAGGTGTTCGTGGAATATCTCTCGCGCCTGAAACAGCAGCGTATCGCCGCGAAACTGAAAAAGCAGCAGCGCGCGGCGATGTAGATGCCGCAGCCGGCCCGGAGTCGGTGCGGTTCCCCCATCTCGATGAAACTCATTTTTGCCGGCACGCCCGACTTTGCTGCGGCCGCGCTGCGCGCAGTGCACGCCGCAGGACACGAAGTGGCGTTGGTGCTGACACAGCCGGACCGGCCCGCTGGCCGCGGGCTGCAGCCCCAGCCTTCGGCCGTGCGGAAGCTCGCGGACCAGCTCGGGCTGCCGGTAGCTCAGCCGCAAACGCTCAGGGACCCTGCCGTCGTCGCGCAGCTCGCGGCACTCGACCCGGAAGTGATGGTCGTCGCGGCATACGGGCTCATTCTGCCGCGCGACGCGCTCGCGGTGCCCCGGCGCGGCTGCATCAACATTCATGCTTCGCTCCTTCCGCGCTGGCGTGGCGCCGCGCCCATCCAGCGGGCGCTGCTCGCGGGGGATCGCGCGACCGGCATCAGCATCATGCGGATGGACGAAGGGCTCGATACCGGGCCGGTCCTTATGGACCAGGCGATTGCGATCGAACCGCACGATACCGCGCAAACACTCCATGATCGCCTGGCAGCGCTCGGGGCGGAGCTCATCGTGAGGGCGTTGGCCGAGCAGCCGGAGGCGCGGCCGCAGGATCACGCGCTGGCGACGTACGCCTCGAAGATCGATAAAGGCGAAGCGCGTCTCGACTGGCGCGATCCGGCCCACGTGAACGAGCGTAAAGTCCGCGCGTTCAACCCAGCGCCGGGCGCGGCAACGACGTACGGAGACATTCCGCTGAAAATCTGGGCGGCCACGATAGCGCCTGCGCACGCGCTTGCGCCGGGGACGGTCTCTGCGGCGGATTCGAGCGGCATCACGGTCGCGTGCGGTGAGGGCGCCCTCAGGATCACGGAGCTTCAAAGGGCGGGCGGCCGGCGGGTTCCGGCGGCGGCTTTTCTCGCGGGTTGCCGGATAAGTCCCGGTGAGCGCCTCGGTCAGGAATGACCGCGCTCCAGCGTCTCGCCGCAGCCGTCGTCGCGCAGGTGCTCGCTGGCCGCAGCCTCGATGCCGAGCTCCGCGCGTTATGGTCTCGCGAACCGACGCTCATGCCCCAGGATCGCGCCGCGCTGCAGGACATCTGTTACGGCACGCTTCGCTTCCTGGGCGAGCTCGATGCCGTGCTCGAACGCCTGCTCGATCGGCCGCTCAGGGACGAGAAACTGCGACACCTGCTGCGGGTTGCGTTGTATCAGCTCGTGCATACGCGCGCAGCACCACACGCTATCGTCGATCATGCAGTACGCGCGACGGCAGCAATCGGACAACCGGCGGCGAAGGGGCTCGTGAACGCCGTCCTGCGCAACTTCCTGCGCAATCGCGAGGCGCTGCTCGAAGAGGCTCGCACGAGCGAGACGGGCCGCTACTCCCACCCGCAGTGGTGGATCGACAAGCTTCGCGCTCAGTACCCCGACGACTACGCGCGCATCCTGGCGCTGGCGAATGCGCATCCGCCGCTCACCTTGCGAGTCAACGTGCGCGCTGTCGACGTCGCCACGTATGTTTCACGTCTCCGGTCCGAAGGGCTTGCGGCACGGCACCTGGGCGGCGCTGCAGTGACGCTGGAGCGCCCCGTTCCCGTCGAACGCATTCCCGGTTTTGCAGAAGGCGGCGTTTCAGTACAGGACGCCGCCGCGCAGTACGCTGCGCAGGCGCTCGATCCGGAGCCCGGCTCGCGCGTGCTCGACGCATGCGCCGCGCCCGGCGGGAAAACCGCGCATCTGCTCGAGCGTGCGGACGTCGAGCTCACCGCGCTCGACAACGATGCTGCGAGGATCGACCGGATTGCCTCCAACCTTACACGGCTTCATCTCAGGGCGAGCGTCATCTGCGGCGACGCGGCCGATCCATCGCAATGGTGGGACAGGAGACCTTACGCGTACATTCTCGCGGACGTGCCGTGCTCCGCGTCGGGCGTCGTCCGGCGTCATCCCGATATCAAATGGCTGCGCCGGCCCGACGACCTCGACGGTTTCGCGCGACGTCAGGAAGCGATCCTTAATGCGCTTTGGCAGGTGCTCGCGCCTGATGGTAAATTGCTGTACGCCACATGCTCGGTGTTCGACGAGGAAAACAACGCGCAGATCGAACGCTTCCTCCATCGCCATCCCGACGCGCAGCGCCTGATGCTCCCCGAGCCGGATACGAACGCACAACAGCTCGCGGGACAGACCCTCCCGGATGAATGGCATGACGGCTTCTTCTATGCGCTGCTGCAGAAGCGCCGCGCGGCTAAGAGGGCCTCATTATGTTAGGCACTCTAGATAGCGGCCGGCTCTTCGCTGCCCTCGTCGCGCTCTGGCTCGCGGCAGCGAACGCATTCGCCGCTCCAGCGCAGGGCATCGACGTGCGACGCCCGACGATCACGGTCGCGGACGATCACCTCGTGCTCGAGGCGCAGTTCGACATCGCCCTCACGGCTACGCTCGAGGAGGTGCTCAACAAAGGCGTGCCGCTGTACTTTCTGCTGGAATTCGAGTTGATCAGGCCGCGCTGGTACTGGTTCAACGAGCGGGCGATCTACTTTCAGCAGGAGTATCGGCTCTCCTACAACGCGCTCACGAGGCAGTACCGCCTCGGGGTGGGCAATCTCCACCAGAATTTCGCGTCGTTGTCCGAGGCGCTGGAGGTGATGAGCCGCGTAAGACGACGCATGGAGGTCGACCTGGCGACGCTCCGTCGCGACACATATATCGCGGGACTGCGCTTCAGGCTCGATACGTCGCAGTTGCCGAAGCCTTTCCAGCTGAACGCGCTGGTCGCGCGCGAGTGGAACGTCGGATCCGACTGGTATCGCTGGCAGGTGACACTATGAGCGCCGCGTCCGTCAGAGCCCCGGCATGGCTGCGCTACGTGCTTGTGCTCTTCACGGGCCTTGCAGCCGTCGCGCTGTTTCTCCTCGCAACGGCTGCGGCGAACACGGCGCGTTTCGCGCAGCATTATCCGCTGCTGCTGTCGCTCAACGGCGCGATCGCGGTCGTGATGGCGGCGCTCGTCGGCTATCAGCTCTACATCCTGCGGCGCAGGCTCCGCTTGCGGGTCTTCGGCTCCAAGCTCACGCTGCGGCTCGTCGGCCTCTTTGCGTTGGTCGGCATCCTGCCCGGCGCGCTGATCTACGGCGTGTCCGTTCAGTTTCTCGGCAAAAGCATCGATTCGTGGTTCGAGGTGCGGATCGACAAGGCGCTTGAAGGCGGGCTCAAGCTGGGGCGCAGCGCTCTCGATCGCATGCTGAAGGACCTCACGGTAAAAGCCGACGCGATCGCGCTCGCGTTTTCGGTGAAGCCCGCCTCCGAGCATCCGGGCATGCTGAACGGGTTGCGCGAGCAGTCGGGCGTACAGGAAGCGAGCCTGTACACGCAGCGCGGGAAGCTTCTTGCCTACTCCGCTCACGAGCGGGCGCGCATGACACCGGAAGCGCCGCCCGCAGCGGCGTTGCGTACGCTGCGTCTGCAGCAGACGTATGCCGCGATCGAAGCGATCGGCGACCGCGGCCTGTATCTGCGCGTGATCGCGCCGGTCAATGTCATGTCGCTGTCGGAAGAAGCGCGTGCACTGCAATTGCTTCAGCCCGTGCCGGAGGAGCTGGCACGTGATGCCGAAACGGTGCGAGCGGGATACGAGGAATATCAGGAGCTGCTGCTCGCCCGGCGCGGGCTCAAGCGGCTGTATGCCATTACGCTCACGCTCACCCTCCTGCTTACGCTGCTTTCCGCAGTCGCCGCATCGGTGCTGCTGTCGGACCGGCTCTCGGCACCGCTCAACGTGCTTGTCGAAGGCACGCGCGCCGTGGCTCAGGGCGACTTCAGCCATCGTGCGGCCGAACACGGCCGCGACGAGCTCGGCATGCTCACGCGCTCGTTCAACAGCATGACGCTGCAGCTTGCCGATGCACGCGTAGAAGCCCAGCGCAAGGAAGCCGAGCTTGCGCACGCGAAAGCGCACCTCGAAAGTATCCTCGCGAATCTTTCGGCGGGTGTGCTCGCGTTCGACGATGCGCTGCGGCTGCGC
>DASRIK010000681.1:0-16173 GCA_035650035.1 Burkholderiales bacterium
CGACCCCGCACCGGGCGCAGGCTCCGTCATCACGATCGCCGAGCGCGCTTTGCCGTCGACGATGGGCTGCAGCCATCGCTCTTTCTGGCGTTCCGTCCCGATCTTGTTGAGAACCATCATGTTCCCGTCGTCCGGCGCAGCGCAGTTGAAAACGACTGGACCGAAGAGCGAGTAATTCATCTCTTCGTAGCACGCGGCCATTCCGACGACATTCAGTCCCTGACCGCCGCGCTCACGCGGCATCTGCGGCGCCCACAATCCAGCGGCTTTCGCTTCGCCGCGTAACGTTTCCAGCAGCGGCAGGCGGATGTTCTCGTGCTCATCGAAAGACTCGGAGTCACGCTCCAGGGGAAGCAGACGGTCGCGCACGAATTCGCGATAACGTTTGCGGTAGCTCTCGACATCCCCATCAAGTACGAAATCCATGGTCGTTCTTTCTCTGGTTCCTGCGCGTTTATCCTGCGATCAACGACTTTGCCCGATCGCGAAGCACGAATTTCTGGATCTTGCCCGTGGCGTTTCGCGGGAGCTCGCCGAACATGACGCGCTTCGGTGCCTTGAAATGCGCGAGCACGCTGCGCGCGTATGCAATCAGCTCCGGTTCCGTGGCATCCATTCCTGGCTTCAAAGTGACGAACGCGACCGGGACTTCACCCCATTTCGCGTCGGGCCCGGCGACAACGGCGGCTTCGAGAACGCTCGGGTGCGTCGATAAAGCCCGCTCCACCTCGATCGACGCGATGTTCTCTCCGCCCGAGATGATGATGTCCTTTGCGCGATCCTTGATTTCGACGTAGCCGTCGGCATGCATCACAGCGAGGTCCCCGGTGCGGAACCATCCGTCCGGCGCCGCTGCCGCCGTCGCTTCATCGTCGCGATAGTAGCCGAGCATGACGTTGTTGCCGCGTAATGCGATTTCACCGAGCGTGCTGCCGTCGGCCGGAACATCGGCCCCGCGCCAGTCGATCACACGCAGCAGCTGAGAAACCACGTTGCCGACCCCCTGCCGTGCCTTGAACTGTGCTTGTTCTGCGTTCGACAACCTCGAGAGCTCCGGATGCCACTCGCAGACCGCTGCCGGGCCGAACGTTTCGGTGAGGCCATAGAGATGCGTGACGTCCATGCCGAGCTCGGCCATGCGTGCGAGCAGGGCCGGCGTGGGCGGGGCACCGCCGGTCGCGACGCGGATCCGGCGACCAGGCGAGGGTGCCGCCCCCGCATGCCACGCCAGCATGATCAACACCGTAGGCGCGGCGTTGAAATGCGTGACGCCGGCGTCTTTCAGGTAACTCCATACGATCTGCGGATCGAGCTTGCGCAGGCACAGGTGCGTCGCCCCCGCGGCGGTGACAGCCCATGTAAAGCACCAGCCGTTGCAGTGAAACATGGGCAGCGTCCACAGAAAGACGCTGCTCGCATCGAGCTGCATGTGCATCGCCATCGCGAGCGCCTGCAGATACGCGCCGCGGTGGTGATACATCACGCCTTTCGGTGTGCCGGTCGTGCCGCTCGTGTAATTGATGGACAGGAGCGCCCGCTCGTCCTGCACGGCGCGACTGAACGGCTCTGCCGCGGTGAGTAGTCTCTCGTATTCGTCAGCTCCGCCTGCGCGTACGAGCTTCAGGCTTGCCCCCATTACCCGTGCGATCTCGGCCGCTGCGGCCTCGTGCTCGTGATCGAAAATGAGCACGCGGGCCCCCGCGTGAGCGAGGATCCGCGCATGGTCCGACGGCGTGAGGCGCGGATTGAGCGCGACGAGAACGGCCCCGGCAAACGGCACGCCGTAGTGCGCCTCCAGCAGCACGTGCGTATTCGGCGCGAGTATGGCCACGCGGTCGCCCTCGCGCGTACCGAGCGCACGGAGTGCACCCGCGAGTCTCTGCGCACGCTCCAGAAACTCCCGATAGGTATATCGCACGCCGTCATCGATCACTGCCGTGCGGTCGGCGAACACGCGGCTCGCGCGCGCGAGATACGCGGTGGGCGTCAGCGGCTCGAAAGACATCGACGCGGTCATGGTAGGCTCTTCGGATTCGATATGCGTAGCCGGGCCGTCACGGTTTCGCGCAGGTGCTCGAACACCGCGCGTCTTTTCTCGTCCGGGGCATCGAAGTGACCGCCACGGATGTCCTCGGCCAGTCGCAGGTCCTGTACGGCGATCGCGCGGCGGAGCGCCTCACCGTGCAGCTCGCGCGTCTCGATGCCGTAGATGCGGTCGAAACGCGCCAGTGCCGCGAGCGCGGGCGCTTCTCCGGCCTCCGCCTCGCGCGCGGCGATCGCCATCGCGTTCGCGATCATTGCCAGTGTGTACTTCGCCTTGTCGCCGACGAGCGGTCCGAGATCGTCGAGCAGTGTCTTGCGCGCGATCAGCAGGAGCTCGCTGCCTTCGGGGAGGTTCGTGATCACGCGTGCTCTTCAGTGAGCGCCAGGATCTCTAGCTCGAGGTCGCTCAGGAGATGGCCGGTCAGCGCAAGCTCGAGAGACGATTCTGCCCCCGACCGGTGCCGCTCCCGCTGTTGCAGGGCGATGATCGCCCAGCGCACGTGCGCCATGACTTGCCAGTAGTGGAGTTCAGCAGGCTTCACGGCACGCCCGGACCGAAGCTCGTACTCCGGCAGAAAATCTTCCGCATAGGCGACACCGCCGACCGGATAACCGTACTGACCGAAGCGCCAGCACTTCGCGAAAAGCCACCCGATATCTTCCATCGGATTGCCAAAACCGACGAACTCCCAATCGAGCACGCCCGCCAGTTTCCCATTGTCGACGAGGTAGTTCCCCGTGCGGTAATCGCGATGTATGAACGTCGTCTCCTCGCGTGGCGGCGCGTTGAGCTCACACCAGCGCAGCCCCCACTCGAGAACTGGATGTCCTTCGCCTAGGAGGTCGAGATACCGCCGGTAATGCGCGATATTGTCGCGCGCGAGTCTCGTGTTGAGAAAGGGTAGCTCGCGCGGCGACACCTGGATTGCATGTATACGCGCCAGATTGGCCGCGAGCTCGCGTGCAAGGTGGCGTCGATCGGGCACGAGCGTGAGATCGCGCGCGACTTTGTGCCCGGTCGCGACGCCGGGCAGCCGCTTCATGAGAAAGAAAGAACTACCCACGACAGCTCGGTTCTCGCAAAGCCACAACGGCTCGGGTGCTAGGACAGCGCCGTGCTGCACGGCCTTCAGAACCTGGAACTCATGGGCGCGCGTGAGACTCTCCGCGACCACGGTGGGTGCGTCCATGCGAAGCACCCAGCGATTCGTGCCCGCGAAAGCGCCGCCGGTCACCTCCGCGTCAATGGCCCAGTTCTGCTGAACCGCTCCACCGCTCATTTGCTCGAAAAGCGTGAGACGCACGTCCAAAGCACCACTCGCTTCGCGAATGAAGTGCGCCAGCCGTGCGCGTGTGGCGTCGTCGGGAATCATCGGCTCCAGAGTCTATCCGACGGGAGACGGGCCTGGCGGAGTTTGGCGGCATGGAGCACCGGGGTCGCGCCCTTTCGGTTCGTTGACCGCCTCGCGGTGCTTTGGCTAGACTCAAAGGTTCTTTTCCGTCCCTCCCCAAAACGAAAAAAGGAAAGCGCCGTCATGGCATCGAAGAAATCCGCGTCCACCAGATCGAAGACGACGAAAAGCGCAGCCAAAGCGCCGAAAGCGTATGACACGCGCGAAGCCCGCAACCGCAAGCTCACCCGCGAAGACGTGAAGAAAGCGGCCGAGCGCTGCAAGAACTGGGGACGCTGGGGCAAGAACGACGAGATCGGCACGCTCAATTTCACGACACCCGAGAACATCGTTGCCGCGGCGCAGCTCGTGAAGAAGGGCAAGGTGATCTCGCTCGCACTCAACTATGACCAGCACGGGCCCCAGGGCGCGAAAAGCAAGTACCCCGCGCTGGGACGCTTCAATCCGATTCACCTCATGACCCGCACGGGCACGGATGCGTATTCGGGCGTGCTCGATCACCGGAACATTCGCGGCACCGACGACATCATCATCATGCCGCTGCAGTGCGGAACGCAGTGGGACGGGCTCGGGCACATCATGTACGAAAACTACATGTGGAACGGCTACGACTGCCGCAACGTGACGAGTGCGGGTGCACAGAAAGGCGGCATCGAGAAAACCCGTGAAAAAATGGTCGGCCGCGGCGTGCTGCTCGATGTCGCCCGAGCGATGGGCCAGAAGTTTCTGCCGGATGGTTTCGCCGTCACGAACGAAGTGCTCGATTTCACGGAGCGAAAGCAGGGCGTCGAAGTCCGTCGTGGCGATTATCTTCTGGTGCACACCGGTCATGTCGAGCGATGCCTCACGAACAAGAGCTGGGACGGCTATTCCGGCGGGGACGCGCCGGGTTTCGCCTTCGAGACCGTAGACTGGCTGCACGAGCGCGAGATCGCAGGCGTCGCGACCGACACGTGGGGTGCGGAAGTGCGGCCCAACGAGACGGAAGACACGAACCAGCCATGGCACTGGATCACGATCCCGATCATGGGACTCACGGTCGGTGAGATTTTCTATCTGACCGAGCTCGCGAACGACTGCGCGAAGGACGACGTCTACGAATTTCTTTTCGTCGCGCCTGCGCTGCCGATTACCGGCGCCGTCGGATCGCCCGTGAATCCGCTCGCCATCAAATAGCCGCGACAAGGCATGGGTCTCACCGTCTCTGCGATCGTCAACGGCAAGCCGGTCACGGCCGAGGTAGACCCGCGCACGCTCCTCAGCGATTTACTGCGCGAGCACCTGCGCCTCACCGGCACGCACATCGGGTGCGATACTTCGCAATGCGGCGCGTGCATGATCCACCTCGACGGCCGCGCGGTGAAAGCGTGCAGCGTCCTCGCGGTGCAGGCGCAGGGCGCCGAGATCCTGACGATCGAGGGCGTTGCATCCGCGAACGGCGAGCTGCACCCGATGCAGGCTGCGTTCAAGCAGCATCATGGTTTGCAATGCGGTTTCTGTACGCCGGGAATGATCATGATGGCGCTCGATATCGTCAAACGGCACCCGGATCCTTCCGAGAACGATATACGGGCAGGCCTCGCGGGCAACTTCTGCCGCTGCACGGGTTATCACAACATCGTCAACGCCGTGAAAGCGGGCGCTCAGGCGATGAAGCAATGATCCGCGGCGGCTGCCGCCCACGCCGCTCGCGCCCAGTTGCTGCTTCGGAGGAACGACCATGACGTCTTCACTGATTGGTTCCCGGGTCGAGCGCAAAGAGGATTACCGCTTTCTCACGGGCAGCGGCACCTATACGTCGGACGTGTCACTGCAGGGGCAGCTCCATGCGTACTTTCTACGGTCGCCGCATGCGCATGCACGCATCAGGCGCATCGATACCTCGAAAGCGAAAGCGGCACCCGGCGTGGTGGGGGTGTTCACGGGAGCCGATCTTCCCGAAAGCGTTGGAGGACTTCCCTGCGGCTGGCTCATTACGGACGTGAACGCACGGCCGATGAAGGAGCCCAAGCATCCACTCCTTGCGCAGGGGAAGGTGCGCTACGTCGGAGATCATGTCGCCCTCGTCGTGGCCGAGACGCTGTCGCAAGCGAAAGATGCCGCGGAATCCATCGAAGTCGATTATGAAGTGCTTCCCGCCGTGGTCGATGCAGCACGTGCACGCAAGCCGGACAGTCCGCTCGTGCACGACGACGCGCCCGAGAACACGTGTTACGTCTGGGCGCTCGGCGACGATAGCGCCGTCAACAAGGCTTTCGCGCAGGCGGCACATGTCACGCGCCTGGAATTCATAAACAATCGCCTCGTGCCGAACGCGATAGAGCCCCGGGCTGCCGTTGCGAGCTATTCGCGCGGCGATGACAGCTACACGCTCTATGTCGCGAACCAGAACCCTCACGTCGAGCGGCTGCTCATGAGCGCTTTCGTGCTCGGATTGCCGGAGCATCGCGTGCGCGTGATTTCGCCCGATGTCGGCGGCGGTTTCGGGTCCAAGATCTTCCTTTACGCCGAAGAGACGGTGCTCACGTGGGCGAGCAGGGAGCTCAACCGGCCGATCAAATGGACTGCCGAGCGCGTCGAGTCTTTCATGTCGGACGCGCACGGCCGCGATCACGTGACGGTTGCGGAGCTCGCGCTCGACCGCGATGGCAGGTTTCTCGCGATGCGCGTGAAGACGACGGCGAACATGGGCGCATATCTCTCGACGTTTGCATCCTGCGTCCCGACGATCCTGTATGCGACACTCCTCGCCGGCCAATACACGACGCCCGCGATTTACTGCGAAGTCACGGCGGTGTTCACGAACACGGCACCGGTCGATGCATACCGCGGCGCCGGCCGTCCCGAGGCGACGTACGTCGTCGAGCGACTCGTCTCGACTGCGGCTCGCGAAATGAAATTGACCGACGCGGAGATCCGCCGCCGCAATTTCATCACGCAGTTCCCGTATCAGACGCCGGTCGCGCTGTGCTACGACACGGGCAACTACGACGCGACGCTGACTGCGGCGATGAAGCTCGCGGACGTCGGCGGCTTCGAAGCGCGGCGCGCTGAAGCCGCGACGCGCGGCAAGCTGCGCGGGTTGGGATACGCGACCTACATCGAAGCGTGCGGCCTCGCCCCGTCGAACATCGCCGGCGCGCTCGGCGCCCGTGCAGGCCTTTACGAAGCCGGCGAAGTGCGCGTGCATCCGACAGGCAAGGTGACGGTCTTCACCGGCTCGCACAGTCACGGCCAGGGACACGAAACGACGTTCGCGCAAGTGGTCGCGGACCGGCTGGGCATCGGCGTCGCCGATGTGGAAGTCGTCCACGGCGACACGGGCCGGGTGCTCTTCGGCATGGGCACTTATGGCTCGCGCTCGATCGCCGTCGGTGGCACCGCAATCATGAAAGCGCTCGACAAGGTAATCGCGAAAGGCCGGAAGATCGCGGCATACCTCATGGAAACGTCCGAGGAGAATGTCGAGTTCAGGGACGGCAAATTCACGGTGGGTGCGGACAAGAGCAAGTCTTTCGGTGAAATCGCGCTGGCGGCGTACGTGCCGCATCACTATCCGCTCGAGACATTGGAGCCAGGCCTGAACGAGCTCGCGTTCTACGATCCGACGAACTTCACCTTTCCGGCCGGAAGCCACATATGCGAAGTCGAGATCGATCCCGAAACAGGCACGACGACGGTTATCGACTTCACCGCGGTCGATGACTTCGGTAACGTCGTGAACCCTATGATCGTCGAGGGCCAGGTACATGGAGGGCTCGCGCAGGGAATCGGACAGGCATTGATGGAGAGCTGCGTGTACGACCGCGACTCGGGACAGCTCGTGACCGCCAGCTATATGGATTACGTAATGCCCCGTGCGCACGATCTGCCGTCGTTCAGGGTGGCGTACGAAGTGACGCCATGCACGCACAATCCGCTCGGCGTCAAAGGCTGCGGCGAAGCCGGTGCGATCGGCGCTCCGGCTGCCGTCGTCAACGCGGTCGTCGATGCGCTCTCGCCCCTCGGCGTGCGTGATATCGAAATGCCTGCAACTCCGCAACGGATCTGGCGCGCCATTCGGGACGCGAATGCCGGAGCGCCGGCGCAACCGGTGCGTTGACGAGGCGTGCCAATTTGTTTAAAGCGCTGAGCAGGGCATGTACGCACGCGACGACAGGCGCACTGATGGCGGCACTTGCCACGTGCGGCACGGCATGGGCGCAGAAATATCCCGCGAAACCGGTGCGCATCGTCGTGCCGTACGCGGCGGGCGGGCCGCTCGACGAAAACGCACGCGCGCTCGGGCAGAAGCTCACGAGCCGATGGGGCCAGGCCGTGCTGGTGGATAACCGCGGCGGCAGCGGGGGAGCCGTAGGAACCGAGCTCGTCGCCAAAGCGCCGCCGGATGGTTACACGCTGCTCCTGGGCAATGGCGGCCCGATCACGGTCTATCCGCACTTGCGGAAAAAGCGTCAATACGACCCCGAGCGCGACCTGGAGCCCGTGACGTTCATGCTGTCGTCTCCGATGCTCCTTCTCGTGCATCCGTCGACGCCCATCAAATCGGTCCGCGACCTCGTACGCGTGGCAAAAACGCGGCCGAACGGCTTGACGTACGCGTCGGCCGGCGTCGGCAACTTTCAGCACCTCAGCATGGAGCTCCTGCAATCGCTCGCGGGCATCCGCATGGTGCACGTCCCGTACAAAGGCGCAGCGCCCGCCTTCGTGGACTTGCTGAGCGGACAGGTCGATCTCATGTTCGCCAACATCCTGGGCGCGCTTCCGCAGGTAAAAGCCGGGAGAATGCGCGCGATTGCGGTTTCCAGCGCGCGTCCGTCCAGCGCGGCGGCCGACGTGCCGCCCGTCGCGAGTGTCTTTCCCGAGTTCGACATGACGGGCTGGCAGGGCATTTTCGCGCCGGCAGGCACGCCGAAAGAGCTGATCGCATCGATCAATCGCGACTTCGTATGGGCGCTCACGTTGCCTGACACAAAACAGCGGTTATCCGAGCAGGGTGCGGACGTGGTTGCAGAAGGTCCGGCCGAGCTGGCGACTTTCGTTCGGAAGGAAAGCGCGCTGCTCGCGAAGATCATCAAGAGCGCGGGCATACCGCCGGAGTGAGCGTCGTAAGCCGTAAGCCGGAAGCGTAAGTCGCAGGGCGGGTCAGGGACCCGCGTATAAGACAGCGAGTGAGGAGGTGTCGTGAGAATCGGAGGAAGAGGGTTGTTGCTTGTCGTCGCGAGCATTGCTCCCGCAATGGCGGAAGCTCAGTCCCCCGCGCAGTACCCCGCCCGCCCCGTTCGCATCGTCGTGCCTCAATCGCCTGGCGCCTCGACGGATACGACTGCGCGACTCATCGCGCAAAAGCTGACCGGCGCGCTGGGCCAGACGGTGCTGGTCGACAACCGCCCGGGCGCCGGCAGTGTCATCGGCACCGAAGTCGTCGCCAAAGCGACACCTGACGGCCACACACTGCTCGTGGTCGCATCGTCCATAACGCTCAATCCCATACTCCACAAGAATCTCACATGGGACCCCGTGAGAGACTTCGCGCCGATCACGCAACTTTCTTCGTTCCCGAATATCCTGATAGTGCATCCGGCTGTGCCGGCGAAAACGGTGAAAGAGCTCATCGCGCTCGCGAAAGCGAAACCGGGCGCCCTGAACTACGGCTCCGCGGGCACCGCAACCGGCACACACCTTTCAGCCGAGCTCTTCAAGCACATGACCGGCACCGACATGGTCCATGTCCCTTACAAGGGCGGTGGCGCCGCGATCCCGGCGCTCATGGGCGGGCAGGTCCAGCTTATGTTCGGGACGACCGTCTCCGCGCTTCCTCACGTGCGTGCAGGAAAACTGCGGGCGCTGGCAGTAACGTCGCCTAAACGTTCACCGAGCGCGCCCGACGTGCCGACGATCGCCGAATCCGGCGTGCCCGGCTACGATCACACGCCCTGGAACGGCTTTCTCGCGCCGGCCCAAACGCCGCGCGCGATCATCGCGCGGCTCAACGAAGAAACCGCGCGTATTCTGCATTCGCCGGACACGAAGGCCGTGTTCATGAACGAAGGCGCCGAGCCGGTCGGCAACAAGCCGGAGGAGTTCGGCGCGATCATCAAATCCGAAATCGCGAAATGGGGCAAAGTCATTCAGGCCGCCGGCATCAGAGCGGATTGACGAGATGAACATCGACCTCCACAACCACGTCGTACCCACGACCATCGTCGATGCGATCGCACGCGATCCGCAGCGCTACGGCACGAGCATCGAAGAAAAAGACGGCAAGCGCTACTTCAACAGTCACGGGCGGCTTGCAGAGCTGCAGAAAGTCTTCTACGACGCGGACGCCAAGGTCGAGTGGATGGATGAAAACCGCCTCGACATCGCGGCGATTTGCGTCGGCCCTCCCATTTACTTCTACTGGCTGAGTCCCGAAGTGGGGCTCGAGGCGGCGAAGCTCGCGAACGACGGCATCGCCCAGATGGTGGCGAAGCGTCCGGATCGCCTCCGCGGCATGGCCCATCTGCCCATGCAGGATCCCGACGCGGCCATTACCGAGCTCGAGCGCGTCGTCAGGGAATACAAATTCAAAGGTGTCGAAGTCGGCACTTCGATCGAAGGCAAGCCGCTTGCGGATCCACGCTTTCGCAAAGTGCTGAAGACGATCGAGCAGCTGGGGTGCTTTCTTTTCACGCACCCCTATCAATGTCTTGCGCAGGGTGGAATGGACGAGTACTACCTGGCCAATTTCATCGGCTTTCCGCTCGATACCACGCTCATGGCCGCACATCTCATGTTCAGCGGCGCGCTGGATGAGCTGAAGACGCTGAAAATCCTGCTTCCCCACGGCGGGGGCTTCGTGCCGTATCAGATCGGCCGGTTCATCCACGGCTTCAATGTACGCCCCGAGCCGAAAATGAAAACGCGTACCTCGCCGGCCGATGTGCTGCGGCGGTTCTATTTCGACGCGTTGACGCACGATCCCCAGGCCGCGCGGCACCTCATCGACCGCGTCGGGGCCGACCGCGTAGTGATCGGCAGCGACCATCCGTTCGATATGGGACCGCCCGACCTGATGGGGGGGATCGAAGCGATACCGGGACTCAAGGCGAGCGAGCGCGAATATGTGTGCAGCCTGACTGCGCTGTCGCTGCTCGGCGAGGATTGACGAGACGTGACGATTGAGAGTGACGAGTATCAACTTCCGGAGACCAAAATGAACTATACCGAGCGGCGCCAACGCATGCGCAAGATCCTTTCGGGCAATCAGTGCCTTTCACCGGCGAGTGTCTACGATCCGCTTTCAGCGCGAGTGGCGGAAAGCGTCGGCTACGAGCTTGGCATGCTGGCCGGCTCCGTCGCATCGAACACGACGCTTGCCGCTCCCGACCTCATCGTGCTCACGATGACCGAGTTCGCTGACCAGATCCGGCGCATCATGCGCGCGAGCGATCTGACGCTGCTCGTCGACGCCGACCATGGCTATGGCAACGCGCTCAACGTCATGCGCACGGTCGAAGAGTGCGAGCACGCGGGCGTGTCAGCGATGAGCATCGAAGACACTGCGCTGCCCACACGATTCGGGAACACCGGCGGTGAAGAGCTCACGTCGATCGACGAAGGCGCAGGCAAGATGAAAGCCGCGCTCGCGGCGCGCCGCGACCCGGCACTCGTCATCGCCGGCCGCACATCGGCGCTCAGAGCCGAAGGCGTGGAAGGTACGATCGCCCGCGCCAAAGCTTATGCGGCTGTGGGTGTGGACGCGATTTTTCTCGTCGGCGTCGAGTCGCTGGAGCAGGTGAAAGCCGTGCACGATGCGGTGAGGATTCCGATCATCGTGGGTTCCGCTCCGGCGTCGATCAAGCGCGAGGATTTCGCCGCCGCCGGCGCCCGGGTGCTGCTACAGGGCCATCAGCCCGTCGCGGCCGCTGCCAAGGCGCTGCGCGAAGTCTACGAGCACCTGTTCAAAGGCGGGGCGCCTGCGGAGCTCAAATCTCACGTCGCTTCGAACGAGGAGATGAATGCGTTGACACGCAACGACGATTATCGACGCTGGCAGCGCGAGTACTTGCGCTAAGGAACTCGAAGCCGTCACGGCTTGCGGGCAAGGAGCTCTCGAAGATGCCGGATCGGTATCGCGAACGAGATACCCGACGGCTGATTGAGCGCGGCTTCGCGGCTTCCCCTGACGAACACCATGTTGATGACGCCGACCACCCGACCGGTTTCGAGGTCGTACAGAGGGCTGCCGCTGTTGCCGGGGTAAGCCGTTCCATCCAGCTGGTAGACCGAAAACGGACCCGTCTTGAGACGGTTGATCGCCTTCGAGTCGAGCTGTTTCGCGCTCGTCATCGGCAATACGATAGGAGTCACCGCCGAAATCATCGCACGGTGAGTGACGGGCGTGAGCCCGAGGATGTTCCCGATCGGAAAACCCGTGAAGCCGAACGTCTGTCCCTCGCGCACGGCGGGCGTATCGATGAGCTCCAGTGCCGGCAGAGCGGGGCCCGTGATCTTCAGGACGGCCAGGTCATGGTCGGCGTCGACGACGGACGCCGCCGCTTCCCGACGCTGAAGCTGTCCGCCCGAAGACGCGATGACGATGAGCGCTTCCCCGCTTTCGGTGGCGATCTTTTCCGGCACGACGTGAGCGTTCGTGGCGACGAGCGTCCCGTCCGCCACGACGAATCCTGTTCCGCGAAAAACGAACGGCGGATTGCGCGTTTTCTGAAAGGTGCCGACCGCGAGAATCGAAGGTTTCACCTTCTCGATCGTATCGGATAGCTGGGAGTGTCCCTGTGTGGGCGTACCAAGCCCGAACGCCACGATCGACGCAACCGCCCAGAGTCTAATCATCGGCTTTCCCGCGCTTGCCAGCCCTCCCGGTGTCGCTGCCGATGACGGACTGCTCGTAGGTGCGCAGGATCTCTTCAGCTTCGTCCTGGCATCGGCCGCGAGCGTACACGCTGAGCATCGGCGCTTTGGACCCCGATCTGACGTAGACGGCTTCCCAGAAGTCGCCTTTTTCGAAGACGTTCAGAACCTCGTAGCGAACTCCGGCTATCGTCTTTTCACTGCGCTTCAACGTCATACCGGGATCGTGGACGTCCAGCGGCGGCTGCGGATCGACGAAGCACTTCGGCAGCGCCGAATGCGTGAGCAGCGGCCTGCCGTCCGCATTCCGCACCCAGTGCCACTTCGAACGATCGTAGGCGCGTTCCAGCAGGCGAAGCTTCGGGCCTTCTATCGGCTCGAGGACGAGCGGCGCCGGTGCGCATCCGGCGAGGAACGCTCCGAGAGCGGCGGCGGCCGCGCTGCGGTTGAACCATTCGTCCTTCGCGGAGATCGGCACGAATGCCGAAGCCATCATTTGCCGCCTTTCAGCACGAGCGCCGAAAGTATCCACGACACGATGCTGAACAGAATCGCTCCGAAGAAGCCCGACCAGAATCCGCGCACCACGAATCCCTCGACGAACGAGCCCACGAGCCAGAACAGAAGCCCGTTGATCACGAATATGAAGAGGCCCAATGTGATCACCGTCACCGGCAACGTAAGCAGAATGAGAAGCGGCCGTATGATTGCGTTCACGAGCCCGAGCACCAGCGCCGCAATGAGTGCGCTCCCGAAGCTCGTCACGGTTATCGACGGCATGAGGTAAGCGACCGCAATGAGCGCGATCGTGTTGACGAGCCAAACGAGCAATATCCGCATTCCGCCTCCGTTCAAGCTTGCAGGTGCCGTTGTGCCTCAAGCGGGTTCGTCAGCCACCTGCACGAGCTGCTTGCCCAGATTCTGGCTCGTGAGGAGACGGAGGAACGCCCGCGGCATGTTTTCGATCCCTTTGACGATGTCGAACCGGGATTTCATGAGACCCGCGCGACACCATTCGGCCATGCGCCTGCGCGCCTCGGCTTGTTGATGCTGGTAGTCGCTCACGAGAAAACCCCGTATCGTCGCGCGCGCAATCAGTGTCTGACGCTGAAAGCGAAGGCCGATGTCCGGCTGGCCGAACTTCGCCGCGAGACTGATCGACCCGACGATTACCACGCGCGCGTACGTCGCGAGGTTCTGCATGACTGCGTCGTGAATCGGGCCGCCGGTATTGTCGATGAATACGTCGACGCCCGCCACACACGTGTTGGCGACGGCGGCACGCAGGTCCGGCTCGTTCCGATACTCGACCACGTCGGCGTAGCCCGCCTCGCGGCACCACGCAGCCTTCGTGGCCGAGCTCGTGATCCCCACCGCCCGCGCGCCGCCGAGCCTGGCAATCTGCCCCGCGATCTGACCCACCGAACCGGCCGCTGCGGAGACCACGACGGTTTCTCCGGGCCGCATGCGGCCTGCATCGAGCAGCGCAAAGTATGCGGTCATACCATTCAGCCCGAGCGCGTCGAGCCAGTACGGCAAGGGTGCAAGCTCGCGCTCGACTTTGCGGACGGCGCTCGGCTGCAGCACGGCATACTGCTGCCAGCCGAAACCGTGATCCGTAACGACGAAATCACCGGGCTTGTATTGCGCTGCATTCGACTCGATGACTTCGCCGATGCCGCCCCCGATCATGACATCTCCCAGCTTCACGCCGGGCGCGTAGTTTTTCTGGGGACTCATACGGCCGCGCATGTACGGCGCCACGTCCAGGTAAATGGCGCGTGCCAGTATCGCGGTCGGCCCGGGCTCCGGGATGGGGCCCTCGGTGAACGTCCAGTTCGCTTCGCTCGGCATGCCTTCCGGGTAAGAGGCAAGGCGCCAGTGTCTGTTAACGGTCACGATGTCTCCCGGCTCCGGCGCAGCCATCCGGCAATCGAGGCAAAGAGCCCTCGTGGCTGCGTCGGTTCCGACGTGGTTGCAGCTGCGATCGCCCGCACGGGTTCGTCCGCGCGCCTGGCGCTACTCGGTGCCTCCGCCTCGTACAGCTGGAAGCCGAGGCTTCGCGCCGGCGCAAAATCAGCGAGCACACTTTCATATATCGTCCTCAGGTTCCTCCACGGATCCGAATCGCTGAAGAAGCGCTTCAGGAACAAGAGATCGGTCACCATGCTGTCCATCCAGTCCACGTCGCGCGAGTAGCCCGTAATCGCTTTGCAGCACGAGGCGGCGAGAAACTCGCCTGCGAATTGCTCGCCTTGCGCACCTGAGAAGACGCTGCACGCGCCGAAATGAATGAGATTCGAATATTTCGTACCCCACCCTTCGAAAGACTGGCAAAGCAGCCCGCCTGCAACGTGCTCGAGCGAGCTGCGGAGCCCACCAGGCGAGCCGTGAAACGAAAGATAGTACACGGGTACGTCGAAGACTTCCGGGTCCTGCCAGAGCAGGCCCCCCGGATAGGCGGTGTAGCTCGAGAGATGGTCGGCCGATTCGACGAAGCGGTGAGCGACCAGGAGCGGTGGATGAAGCTGCGATGAAAGCGCCTGCAGGAACGGAAGGACTGACGTGTTCTGAAAGAGCCGGGTGTCGTGATCGCCCCAGTAGGTTTCGAAGCAGATCAGCTTTCTCGGAGCGGGCGCGCTCTCGGGCATGTTGTCCATGTTCAGCGGCTGGCGAGCGGTGTTTCTTCGAGGTCTTCGTATGCCTCGATACGAAAGCGTGGGCTGCAGATGGCGAGAAAAACGAGATCGCTGCCGCTGCCATCGATGTTCGCGATCCGTTGCCGGCATGACGGCGGGATCAGTACGACATCGCCGGGCCCGACCTCCTGTGCTGGAAGCGCGCCCACCTCGACGGTGCCTTGGCCTTCGAGGATTACGTAACGTTCAGTCGTATCGACGACCCGGTGCCACCGCGTCGTTATACCCGGCTCGACACGTGCGCGCGCAATCGATACATCGGGATCGGCCGGCGAGTTCGAGAGCTCGATGATGTAACACTTCTCAGGAGTGTAGAACTCCGCGGCGGCTTCGAACCGATTCACCGCTTCCTTCATCGAGCCGGTAACGAACGCCTCACGCGAAACACCTCCGTCTGTCGTGGCCGCCGCTGAGATGTGTCCAGAGCCGGATCAGCCTCCGGCCGCGGCTTTGATACCTGCAGCTTTCACGAGCTTTCCGAATTTCGCAACTTCCGATTTGAGATACGCATGAAACTGCTCGGGTGTGCTCGCGACGATCTCCGCGCCGACTTCGACATGCTTTTGCTGAATGTCCGGCATCTTGAGGATTTCCATGAACTCCTTGTGCAGGCGCGTGACCAGCGGCTTCGGCATACCGGCCGGGCCCGCGACTGCGGACCAGGACGAATTCTCGTAGCCCGGCACGCCTGCCTCGGCGACGGTCGGCAGGTCCGGAAGAGCGGGCGAGCGCTTCGCGCCCGTCGTGGCGAGAGCGCGCACCCGGTTCGCCTTCACGTGCGGAGTCGTCGAAATCATGTTGTTGAAAAGGACCTGGATCTGCCCGCTGATGAGATCGGTGAGGGATGGCGCGGAGCTCTTGTACGGGATATGCGTCATCTTCGTTCCGGTCATGAGCGTAAAGAGCTCGCCGGAGATGTGCCCGAAGCCGCCGACGCCCGAGGAACCGTAGTTGAGCGCGCCGGGCTTTTCTTTCGCAAGCGCGATCAGCTCTTTCACTGTTTTCGCGTTGACGCTCGGATGCACGACAAGCACGCCGGGCGACGTCGACACCTGGGTGATCGGCGAGAAATCCTTCACAACGTCGAACGGCAGCTGGTAAAGGTGTGGATTCACCGCCCACGTTCCGACGGTCGCGATCACGAGCGTGTAGCCGTCGGCGGG